>NZ_BAAGXY010000196.1:0-753 GCF_054779595.1 Angustibacter peucedani | reverse complement strand
CTTACGATAGAGCTCTGCCATCTGGCGTGAACATTTCTCAAGGCGTCCTTCCGGTAGCCAGAATTTGAAATCCGCATGAACGTGGCCATCTGGCGCGCGCCAGACTTTAGCGGCCGCACAGATATCAATTTTGTTTGACAGGTCAACGCCCACCCAGGAGGGATAGGTTTTAAGTTCGTGCTGCGGGGCGATAAACTCGCATTTCTCCCATTTCATCATGTCCATCCAGGCTGACTCAGCGGTAACCCAGATATTCATGTGCTTGGTAAAAAAGTTAATTCTGGCCGAAACCTGCTCTTTCGCCTTTTTAGCCAGGCGGCGCAGGTCATCCCAGCGCTTACAGATACCCAGCCCCGGATTCGCCTTCTGCCAGACTTTTTCATCAAAGGGATCGTCACCTTCATCTAAGGTGTAGATGATGGCAAAAAACGTATCGTCTTTTACCAGCCCACGCAGCACCTTGATGGCGTAATCACGCAATTCGTAGCAGATGCCTTCTTTGTTGAAACCGGCGGTGGTGATACCGAAAAGCAGCGATTGTAGACGTGCGCCGGTTGCCGTCTCCAGAACGTCCCAGACGTCACGGGTTTTGTGAGCATGCAGCTCGTCGACGATGGCACAGTGGATGTTCAGGCCGTCGAGGTTGTTCGCATCTGATGATAAAGGCTCGAATTTGGAGGCCGTTTGCTCCTGGTAGATAGCGAGCTTGTTGAATTCGAAGATCCGCCCAAGCGTGGCTTTCGCCTTCTTGAC
>NZ_BAAGXY010000195.1:0-736 GCF_054779595.1 Angustibacter peucedani | reverse complement strand
CTCACCGCGCACTTCCTGCGACCGGTCGACGAGCGCCTGCTCGAGCTGGCCGCCACCCCGTGCCGTAGGCGGGTGCCGCCGGGGGCGGGGTGCGGCCGGCGGCCGACAGCCTGCCGGCCAGCAGGTCGCGCCGGGTCGCGTGCTGCAGCAGCGCCGCCTGCGCCAGGGCGCGGCGGTCGTCGTCTCCCTGACCGCCGACCACGCCGTACGCGTAGACCGCCGCCTGCTCGGCCGCGAGCACGGCGGCGAGCGCGCCGGCCTCGGCGTCGGTCAGCCGCGCCGCCGCGGTGGGGCTCGTCGACGGCGGGCTCGTGGTGGACGAGGTGGCGGACGAGGTGGCGGACGAGGTGGACGACGAGGTGGCCACTCCCGCGCGGACGGGCCTCATGCGATCCACCGCGCGACGCGGTCGAGGTCGGCGACGTGCACGGCCCGGCAGGCCGCGACCGAGGCCAGCAGCCGGGCGACGTCACCGCCGACCCGCGCCAGGTCGGCCTCGACGGCCTGAACGGCCGCCTGCTCGGCGTCGCGCTGGATGCGCAGCGCGCTCGCGCGGGTGAGCGGGCGGGTGGTGGGCGTCACGGCCGGCACCGTGCCCGAGGGGGAGGGCGTGGCGGTGCCGATGGTCCCGGACGACGGCCGCAGGGCGCGGGCGTGCTCGCCGTGGTGGCGTGCGACCGCCGCCAGCAGGCGCGCCTGGTCCGGCCGCAGCCGGGCGGCCGCGCGTGCCCCGGCG
>NZ_BAAGXY010000194.1:0-1145 GCF_054779595.1 Angustibacter peucedani | reverse complement strand
GCCACCGCCTCACCCGACACCGACAGCTCCTCCGAGCTCGACGCCACCGCCGACGCCGACAGGGCGACGCGCTCGACGACCGAGCGCACCGACTCCTGCGCCACGCCGAGCGCCGCCGCCATCTGGGCCACCTCGTCGGTGCCGCGCACGAGCGCGCGCGCCGTCAGGTCGCCGTCCGCCATCGCGTCCAGGGCGCGCTGCACCCGCCGCACGCGTCGTACGACCCCGCCGGCGACGCCGGCCGACCACACGGCCACCGCGACGGCGGCGAGCACCACCGCCACGACGACGAACAGCCGCGCGCGGTCGGCGGTCGCGGTCGCGGCGGCGACCTCGGCATCCGCCCGCTTCGTCACCGAGGCGACCAGGGCGTCGGTCTCGTCGTTGATCGAGTAGTAGATCCCGTGCTCCGGCCCGGCGATCGTGGCCTCGGCGCGGTCGACCGACAGGGGGTCGCCCTGGGCGTAGTACGCCACGACGGTGTCGTCGGTCGAGAAGAACTGCGCCCACAGCACCTGGATCCGCGCCAGGGCGGCCTGCTCGTCGTCGGTCATGACGTCCTTCGGCATGCCGGCGAGGGTGTCGCGCAGCGCCTGCGTGGACTTCAGGTACCCGGCCCGGCTGGTGCTGGTGTCGCTCACGGCCTTCTTGGGGTCACCCTTGCGCGCGTCCCACGCGTACGCCGTCTGCCACCCGCCGACGTCCGCGTTGTAGAACCGCACCTGGTGCAGCGCGCCCGACAGCTCCTGCAGGCGGTCGAGGTGGCGGGTGGTCGAGGCCAGGCTGCCGAGCGAGACGACCGCGGTCGCGCCCACGACGAGCGCCGCGACGACGCCGGTGCCGCCCACCGCGAGGATGCGCGGTCGCAGGCCGACCCCCCGGCGGCCGGCCTGCTCCCCCTGCCCGGACGCCGGACGACGGCGCACCAGGGCGCGCGGGAGCCGGACGACGGCTCGGGCCGTCGCCGCCGCGCGCGCCACGGCGCCGGTCTGCTGGGTGCTGCGGTCGTCCATGACCTGGTCCTTCTCTCGTCGGCGCGACAGGCGTCGCGTCAGTAGGTGAAGCGCGTGATCTGGCCCTGGAGCTCGGCGGCCATGCGGGTGAGCTCGTCGATCGCGACCCGGGACTGCCCGACCGCCTCGGTC
>NZ_BAAGXY010000193.1:0-1221 GCF_054779595.1 Angustibacter peucedani | reverse complement strand
GCCGGAGGTGCCGGTCCAGCTCGCCGCACCGGACTCGAAGCCGGCGTTCTGCAGCAGGTTCGCGCCCGGGGTCGGGGTGGGCGTGGGCGTCGGGGTCGACGTCCCGCCCGGCTTGGTCAGCAGGCACCCGGCCCTCGTCAGGTCGATGGTGCGCGTCGACGACAGGCAGGTGGTGAACCAGTAGGTCTGCTGGCCGTAGCTCTGGCCCTTGGTGGCTGTGGTCGTGCCGTCGGCGGCCACCTCGCAGGGGTTGTTGACCGTGCACATCGCCCCGTCGTCGTTGCCCGTGTTGTTGATGCCGACGACCTGCCCGGAGGCCGCGTCGAGGATCGGCGACCCCGACGTCCCGTGGATCGTGGTGCAGCCCAGGTCGTAGCGCAGCGAGTCGTGCCAGGTCCACTCACCCTCGCGCAGCGTCGGCACGAAGCCGTTGACCTGGCAGGTCCAGGTGCGCTTCCAGTAGGACGACGGGATGACGATGCTCGAGCCGTCGGCCGGGTGGCTGGCCGAGATGGTCAGCGCGGTGCTGCCGTACCGCGAGCTGATGGCCGCGAAGGTGTCGGTGAGCCGGTACAGCGCCACGTCGTCGCCGGTCATGGTGGCGTAGAGCAGGCGGTCGGCCCGCACGGTGCCGAGGCTGGTGCCGCTGGCGTCGAGCAGCTGGCCGCTGCGCGAGCTGGCGCGGTCGACGAGCACCTCGTCGGCGCCCGGCATGCCGTTCTCGTAGCAGTGCCCGTTGGTGAGCAGCATCGCGCGGTCGGTCGACACGGACGACGGGAAGCGCACGAGCGCACCGCTGCAGTTGTCGAGCTTGATGGTGGCGGCGTAGCCGTTGGTGGCTGCGAGGTGCGGCGTGGCCGCGGCGGCCGCGGCAGGCGCGGCGGTGGTGCCGGACGCGAGGGCGGCGGCGGCGACGGCGGCGGCGAGCGCGGCGGCCAGCCGCGGGATCGCCGCGGGGACGTGGACCTGACGCATGGAAGGACTCCCGAGAGGTGGTGGGGACAGGCAGGACGAGCCGGCCCGGTCACCTGGTGGGGTGACCGGGCCGGCCGGTGGAGCTGCGATCAGCCGCGGGTGCTCAGCTGGTCAGCGACGTGTCGTCGACGACCCAGCTGGTCTGCAGCGACGAGTCCTCGGTGTCGGTGAAGCGCACCGTGATCGTCTTGCCCTTGTAGGCGCTCAGGTCGAACGTCTTCTGGGCGTACGTGCTGCTGGTGCCCA
>NZ_BAAGXY010000192.1:0-512 GCF_054779595.1 Angustibacter peucedani | reverse complement strand
GCCGTGCCCGCGCTGGTCGACGCGGTGGCCGGGCTGCTGCCGGGCGGCGACGGCCCGCGCGACCCCGGGTCGCTCCCGCTGGTGGCCGGCGTCGTGCTGCGCACCGGCGCGCCCGCGGGAGTGCTGCACGTCGGCCTGGACGTCGACGCCGCGCAGTTCGCGGGCGCCTCGCCAGACCTCGCGCTGCGGGTCGTCGCCGGGGTCTCCCTCGGCACCGCCGGACCCGTGCCCGAGCTCGAGGCCGACGTCGGCGCCACAGGCGTGGGCGCCGTCCGGCTGCGGGTCGGCACGACGAGCGGCGGGTCGGACGCCGCGGTCGGCGTGACCGTCTCGCTGGCCCCGGACAGCCGGCCCGAGGTGGTGGTCTACCCGGCGCCACGCGGCCTGTCCGGCCTGGCCGACGCCGCGGCGGCCGGTGCGCTGGCAGCGCTGCCAGCCCTGCTGACCCGGCTGGCCGCCGAGGACCCGCCCGACCCGGCCGCCGCCACGACCGCGGTGCAGGTGGCCGGGCG
>NZ_BAAGXY010000191.1:605-1369 GCF_054779595.1 Angustibacter peucedani | reverse complement strand
AACCTTTTGGAGCCAGCCGTCTAAGGTGGGACAGATGATTAGGGTGAAGTCGTAACAAGGTAGCCGTAGGAGAACCTGCGGCTGGATCACCTCCTTTCTAAGGAATATACGGAGGCTACACATACTTTGTTGAAACAATGGTCAGTTTTGAGGGGTCTACCCTCAAACTTGTTCTTTGAAAACTAGATACTATCAATTATTTTCCTTTAATTATTAAGATAATTAAACCGAGAACACCGCGTTTATTTTGAGTTTTTTAATTAGTTTAAATCGCTAATACTCGATTAATCGTTTATCACGTCGTGATAAATAGGTTAAGTTATGAAGGGCGCATGGTGAATGCCTTGGTACTAGGAGCCGATGAAGGACGGGACTAACACCGATATGCTTCGGGGAGCTGTACGTAAGCTTTGATCCGGAGATTTCCGAATGGGGAAACCCAATCATCTTTACCGATGATTACAACTTGACGAATACATACTCAAGTTGTGGCAGACGTGGGGAAGTGAAACATCTCAGTACCCACAGGAAGAGAAAGCAAATTCGATTCCCTAAGTAGCGGCGAGCGAACGGGGAACAGCCCAAACCAATGTGCTTGCACATTGGGGTTGTAGGACTGAACATTTGAGTTACCAAAGTCAATGATAATCGAAGTGTCTGGGAAGGCACGGCAGAGAGGGTGATACCCCCGTAGATGAAATCGTTGACCCTCAGTTCAGGATCCTGAGTACGGCCAGACACGTGAAACCTGGTCGGAATCCGGG
>NZ_BAAGXY010000191.1:0-505 GCF_054779595.1 Angustibacter peucedani | reverse complement strand
TGTAGAATGAACCGGCGAGTTACGTTAATTTGCAAGGTTAAGGTGTAAAGACCGGAGCCGTAGCGAAAGCGAGTCTGAAACGGGCGTTTCAGTAAATTGACGTAGACCCGAAACCAGGTGACCTATCCATGTCCAGGCTGAAGGTGCGGTAAAACGCACTGGAGGGCCGAACCCGTGTATGTTGAAAAATGCTGGGATGAGGTGTGGATAGCGGTGAAATTCCAAACGAACTTGGAGATAGCTGGTTCTCTCCGAAATAGCTTTAGGGTTAGCCTCGGAGTTAAGAATCGTGGAGGTAGAGCCACTGTTTGGACTAGGGGCCCGTCATGGGTTACTGAATTCAGATAAACTCCGAATGCCACAGATTTATATCCGGGAGTCAGACGATGAGTGATAAGATCCACCGTCGAAAGGGGAACAGCCCAGACCACCAATTAAGGTCCCTAAATATGTGCTAAGTGGAAAAGGATGTGGAATTGCATAGACAGCTAGGATGTTGGCTCAG
>NZ_BAAGXY010000190.1:0-570 GCF_054779595.1 Angustibacter peucedani | reverse complement strand
CCCGGTGTTCCTGAACCAGCGCAAGAAGGCCGTCGACACCTCGATCAAGTCCGACCTGCGGTCGGTCGCGAACGAGTTCGAGACCTACTACACCGACAACCAGGCCTACCCGACGGCTCTGACCGACATCCCGGACGTCAAGCTGACCACCGGCAACTCCGTGACCATCAAGTCCGGCGCCGGCGTGGCCGCGGGCACCTTCTGCGTGCAGATCACGAACCCCAAGGGCACCGACACGACCAACGGGTTCTACTACGACAGCGACAAGGGCGGTCTCCAGGCCAAGGGCACCACGGCCTGCAGCTGATCCTCTGTTCTGTCTCGAAGGGCCCCGGCGCACCGCGCCGGGGCCCTTCGGCAATTCCCCCAGATAGACGCTCAAGTCCGTCGGCGGGGCGCCGATGCACTACCTGTCATCGGAGGTGGCCCAGCTCGGGCTCGTCCCTCCACACCTATCGTCTCGAAGGGACGAATCAGATGCTCGCTCGCATTCGCAAGGCGGCGGAGGACAAGGACAGCGGCTTCACGCTGATCGAGCTCCTGGTCGTCATGATCATCATCGGCATCCTG
>NZ_BAAGXY010000189.1:0-9134 GCF_054779595.1 Angustibacter peucedani | reverse complement strand
GGGGCCGTGCGCCGCGCGCGGCCGCCCGTGGCGACCACGGCCGCCGCCGCGGTCAGCAGCCCCAGCACGGTGTACGCCGCGGTGCGGCGCGGCAACGACGGCCCTGGCGCCGGCGTCGCCTGCGCCTGGTCGACCACGGGCCGCGACGAGAGCCGGGTCGTCGCGGGGGAGGTGGTCCGGCCGGCGGGTCGGGTCGAGCCCGGCGTCTGCCCCGCCGCGGTCGTCGCGGTGCTCGGGTGCTGCGCGGCGGGTGGGGTCGTCGTCCGGGACGTCGAGGGGCCGGTGGACGTGGGCCGCGTGCTGCCGCCCGGCGCGGCGACGGTGGGCGACGGCGTCGACCCGGCCGTGGAGGTCGGGCTCGTCGTCGAGCTCGGCGAGCCGAACACCTTGTGCCACAGCGGGTCCAGCGGCTGGCCGGCCACCACGGTCACCGGCACCGAGGGCACCAGGGGCCCAGGTGCGACGTCGGGCGTCACGGCGAGCGCGGACAGGGCGAGAGCGACGGGAGGCACGTCGGACCAACGAGCCGCGACCCGCGAGGTCACGGGCGCCGCGCTGTGGCGAGGGTCTCAGCAGGTGCGCAGCAGCCGGTCGAGCACGCGCGTGCCGAACGCCAGCGCGTCGAGCGGCACGCGCTCGTCGACGCCGTGGAACATGGCCGGGAAGTCCAGGTCCGCGGGCAGCTGCAGCGGCGCGAAGCCGAAGCCGCGGATGCCGATGGTGCTCAGCGCCTTGTTGTCGGTGCCGCCCGACAGGCAGTACGGCAGCACGGGGGCACCGGGGTCCTCGGCCTGCAGGGCCGCGACCATCCGGTCGACCAGGCGGCCGTCGAAGCTCGTCTCGAGCGAGACGTCGCGGTGGTAGACCTCGACGTCGACGTGCTCGCCGGCCAGCTCGCGCACGGTGGCGAGCAGCTGCTGCTCGTGGCCCGGCAGGTACCGGCAGTCGACGAACGCCTCGGCGCTCTGCGGGATCACGTTGTGCTTGTAGCCCGCCTTGAGCATCGTCGGGTTAGAGGTGTCGCGCAGCGTCGCGCCGACGAACCGCGCGACGGTGCCGAGCCGGTCGAGGAAGGTCGAGGGGTCGTCCGGGTCCAGCTCGACGCCGGTGATCTCGCTGACGCCGTCGACGAACTCGCGCACCGTCGGGGTGATCTCGAGCGGCCAGGCGTGCTCGCCGATCCGGGCCACCGCGGCACCGAGCCGGGCGACGGCGTTGTCGGTGGCGATCTGCGAGCCGTGCCCGGCGCGGCCGTGCGCCACCAGCCGCAGCCACGCGATCCCCTTCTCGGCGGTCTGCAGCAGGTACAGGCGCACCGGGTCGCCGTCCTTGCCGTCGACCGTCACCGAGTACCCGCCGACCTCGCTGATCGCCTCGGTCACGCCGTCGAGCAGGTCGCGCCGGTGCTCGACCAGCCAGTGGCTGCCGAGCACCCCGCCGGCCTCCTCGTCGGCGAAGAACGCGAAGACCAGGTCGCGCGGCGGGCGCCGGCCCGAGCGGGCCAGGTCGCGCAGCACCGCGAGCATCATCGCGTCCATGTCCTTCATGTCGACCGCGCCGCGGCCCCACAGGCACCCGTCGCGCTCCTCGGCCCCGAACGGCGGCAGCTGCCAGTCCGCGGCGTCGGCGGGGACGACGTCCAGGTGCCCGTGCACCATCAGCGCACCGCGGTCGGCCGTGCCCTCGGGGTCGCCCTCGACCCGGACGACGACGGACGCCCGGCCCGGCTCGCTCTCGACCAGCTCGGGGGCGAGCCCGACGTCGGTGAGCAGACCCATGACGTGCTCGGCAGCGGCCCGCTCCCCCGGCCCCGAACCGTCGCCGAAGTTGCTGGTGTCCAGGCGCAGCAGGTCGCGGCAGAGGTCGGCGACCTCGGCCACGGCGGCCTCGCTCGGACCCTCGGACGGCTGCTCGCTCGACCGCTCGGACGGCTGGGGTTCGCTCACCCGGTCACCGTAGTGCCGGACGCCGGACGGTGGTCCGGGGCGCCCCGACCTGCGTGTTAGTCTCTACGTCGCACTGAGCGGCTGCACGGCAGCTGGTCGGTCCACTCGTCCGGGTGGCGGAATGGCAGACGCGCTAGCTTGAGGTGCTAGTGCCCTTTAACGGGCGTGGGGGTTCAAGTCCCCCTCCGGACACCACGCACCACGACCTCCGCGGTGGCAGCATGCTCCTCGTGAGCGACCCCCGCAGCGCGCTGGACCGCTTCGACCTGACCGGTCGCGTCGCCGTCGTCACCGGCGGCACGCGCGGCCTCGGCGAGGGGTTCGCCACGGCCCTGGCCGACGCCGGTGCGGGCGTGGTGCTCGTCGGCCGCGACGAGGCTCGCGGCTCCCTCGTCCGCGAGCAGCTGGCCGACCGCGGCGCCGACGTCGAGTTCGTCCGGGCGGACGTCACGGTGCCGGACGACGTCACCCGGGTGCTCGGGGCGACGCTCGAGCGGTTCGGCCGGGTCGACGTCCTGGTCAACAACGCCGGTGCCTGCGTCCACGCGCCGGCGCTCGAGGTGACGGACGAGGACTGGCGCGCCGTCATGGACGTCAACCTGGACGCCGTGTGGCGGTGCGCGCGCACCTTCGGCCGGCACTTCGTGGCGCAGCGCTCCGGCGTGGTCGTCAACATCGGCTCGATGTCGGGGATGGTCGTGAACCGGCCGCAGTGGCAGCCGGCCTACAACGCGTCCAAGGCCGCGGTGCACCACCTGACGCGCAGCCTGGCGGCCGAGTGGGCGCCCCACGGCGTGCGGGTCAACGCGCTGGCGCCGGGCTACATCAAGACCGACATGTCGCCGGTCGACGAGCCGCAGTTCCGCCGCCACTGGATCGAGGACGCGCCGATGCAGCGCTACGGCACGGTCGAGGAGCTGGCGCCGGCCGTCGTCTTCCTGGCGAGCGACGCGTCGTCCTTCGTCACCGGCTCGGTGCTCGTCGCGGACGGCGGCTACACCGCGTTCTGAGCGCCTCTCCCCCGCACACCGCGCGCCGGGTTAACATCCGGCCGAGACGACGACGCCGACGGGGAGGTGCGCCAGGTGCCGCACGCCGAGCTGTCGCTGCCCCGCCCCGCCGAGCGCCCGCCCGAGTACGGGCACGACGCGCTCGTCGTCTGCGACAACCTGGTGCGGATCTACCAGACCGACGCCGTCGAGGTGCAGGCGCTGCAGGGCCTGGACCTGCTGGTGCACCGCGGCGAGATGGTGGCGCTCGTCGGGGCCTCCGGTTCGGGCAAGTCGACGCTGCTCAACGTCCTGGCCGGCGTCGACACCCCGACGGCGGGCCGGGCGCACGTCGACGGCCACGACCTGCTCGCGATGTCGCGCGCCGAACGCGTGCGCTACCGGCGGCACGTGGTCGGCTTCGTGCGCCAGCAGACGGCCCGCAACCTGGTGCCGTACCTGACGGCCGAGCAGGTGGTCGACCTGCCCATGACGATCGCCGGCACGCCCCGGGCCGAGCGACGGCGCCGGGCGGCCGAGCTGCTGGACGCCCTCGGCGTCGGGCACTGCGCCGGCCGCCGTCCGGCGCAGCTGTCGGGCGGCGAGCAGCAGCGGGTGGCGATCTGCGTGGCCCTGGCCAACGACCCCCGGGTGCTGCTGGCCGACGAGCCCACCGGCGAGCTCGACACCGAGAGCGCGGAGGAGGTCTTCGACGCCCTGCGCACGGCGAACCGCGACCTCGGCGCCACCGTCGTCGTCGTGACGCACGACGCCGCGGTGAGCGGCCAGGTGG
The DNA here is from genome assembly GCF_054779595.1 of Angustibacter peucedani. NCBI lineage: Bacteria > Bacillati > Actinomycetota > Actinomycetes > Kineosporiales > Kineosporiaceae > Angustibacter > Angustibacter peucedani. The sequence continues at coordinate 5,406 of NZ_BAAGXY010000189.1, read as the reverse complement.
CGCGCACCGTCGCGATCCGCGACGGCCGCACGAGCAGCGAGGTGCTGCGGCGGGCCGCGGACGGCGCGGACGGCGGCACCGAGCTCGTCGCCGAGGAGTACGCCGTGATGGACCGCGCCGGCCGGGTCCAGGTGCCGCGCGAGTACCGCGAGGCGCTGGACCTGACCCGGCGGGTGCGCCTGGCCCTCGAGGGCGACCACGTCGCCGTCCGGCGCGACGAGCAGGCCGGCGCGTGACGACGTCCGCGCCGCTCGTCCAGGTGCAGGGCCTGACCCGCACGTACGGCACCGGCGCCGCGACCGTGCACGCGCTGCAGGACGTGACGTTCGAGGTCGCGCCGGGCGAGATGGTCGCCGTCGTGGGCCGGTCCGGCTCGGGCAAGACGACCCTGCTGAACATGGTGGGCGGGCTCGACCGGCCGGATGCCGGCACGGTCCGGGTCGACGGCACCGACGTCACGGCGCTGGACGACGACGGGCTGAGCCGGCTGCGTCGCGACACCGTCGCGTACGTGTTCCAGACGTTCGGCCTGGTACCGGTGCTCACGGCGGCCGAGAACGTCGGGGTGCCGCTGCGGCTGCGGCGCACGCCGGTCGCCGAGCGCGAGCAGCGCGTCGAGCTGCTGCTCGACCTGGTGGGGCTGCGCGAGCACGCCGACCAGCGGCCGGGCGAGCTGTCCGGCGGCCAGCAGCAGCGGGTGGCCGTCGCGCGGGCCCTGGCCGGGTCGCCGCGGCTGCTCGTCGCCGACGAGCCCACCGGCCAGCTGGACGCCGAGACCGGCCTGCAGGTCATGGCGCTGCTGCGGGCGCTCGTCGAGCACGAGGGCGTCACGGTCGTCGTCGCCACCCACGACCCGGTGATGATGCGCCTGGCCGACCGCGTCGTCCGGCTCGCCGACGGCCGCGTGCAGGCCTGAGGGTGGCCACCGCGTGCTGATGCTCGTCGCCCGCCGGGCGCTCGTGCAGCGGCGCCTGCTCGCCGGCGTCCTCGCGCTCGTGACCGCCGGGGCGACGTTGCTCGGCGTCTGCGCCCTGCTGCTGACCAGCTCGCAGGACCGCGCCTTCGCCGAGGGCGTGCGGCGCACCGCGCCGCAGGACGTCGAGCTGACGGCGTTCGTCACCGAGGTGGCCAGCCGCGACGCGGCGGCTGCGCGCGCGGCGGCGCAGGACGTCGTCGAGCGCGCGCTCGGGTCGCTGGGGTCGACGTCGACGAGCACCGCGACCGCGGCACCGCGCGAGCTCGGCAGCAGCGCGCGGCTCGGCTACCTGGGCAGCCTGGACGTGCCGGACGAGCGGGCTCGGCTGACGTCGGGCCGGTGGGCGGTGCCCACGGCGGACGGCACGCCGCTCGAGGCGGTGGTGCCGCAGGCGGCGGCCGACCGGTTGCGGCTGGTCGTGGGACGCCGGCTGGTGCTCGGTCCCGAGCTCGGCCTGAGCGACGTCGAGGAGCCGGTCACACTGGTGGTGGTCGGCACCTACCGGCCGCGCTCGCTGCAGGCGTGGCAACGAGACCCCCTGTCGGGCAAGGGGTTCGACCCGGCGTACAGCGACGGCACCCGCGCCACCCCGGCGTACGGCCCCTTCCTGGTCGCCCCCCAGGCGCTGCTCGCGAGCGGCTCGACGGTCGACTCGCTGCAGGTCACGGGCCGGCCCGAGCTCGTCGGCGCGACGGCGGACTCGGTGGAGGCAGCCGTCACGGGCGTCGAGCAGGCCGACGCCCGGCTGGCCGCGGCGGTCGGCAGCCGGGCGCGCAACACCAACGTGTCCTCCGAGCTGCCGCAGACCCTGCAGGCCGTGCAGGCGCAGGAGGCCACCACGCGCTCGACGGTGCTGGTCGTCGTCCTGCTCGGGACGGCGCTCGCCGCGGCGGCCCTGGCGCTGGCCGGCCGTCTCGTGCTCTCGGTGCGCGAGGACGAGCGCGCCCTCCTGGTGGCCCTCGGCACCGACCGCCGACAGCTCGTCGCGGCCACGGTTGCCGAGGCGGCGCTGCTGGCGCTGGTGGCGGCGGTGCTGGCGGTCCCCGTCGCCGCGCTGCTCCACTCGTGGCTCACCCACCGGCCCGACCTCGAGGCCGCTGGCCTGGCCCAACGACCAGCCGTGACGGGGCCGCTCGTGGCGGTGGTGGGCGCGGGCGCGCTGCTGCTGTCGGCCGCGCTGGCGGTGCCGGGGCTGGTCGGCGACCCCGCCGCCCGGCCGACGTCCCGCCGCCGGGCCGTGGTCGCACGGTCCGGTGGCGACCTGCTGCTGGTGGCGGTGGTGGTCGCCGCCTGGTGGCAGCTGCGCGGGCAGCCGGCGACGACGACGTCCACGGGCACCGTGGTGCTGGTCGTCGACCCGGCGCTGTGCGTCGCCGCGGCCGCCGCGGTCGCGGTGCGGGTCGTCCCCGGGCTGCTCGGACCGCTCGCGCGGGCTGCCGCGCGCGCCCGCTCGCTGCTCGTCCCGCTGGCCGCGCTGCAGGCCGCCCGGCGTCCCTACGCGGTGACGGCCTCGGTGCTGGTGGCGGTGGCTGTCGCGTCGGCCACCTTCGCGCTGTCGTGGCGCAGCACGTGGGAGCGGTCCCAGGCCGACCAGGCCGACCTGCGGGTGGGCACCGACCTGGCCGTGACGCTCTCCGCGCCGCCGACGGGCCGAGAGGCGGCGGCCGTCCGGGTGGCGGCCGGGGGCACCGTCTCGGCGGTGACCACGCGGCCCGTCGCCCTGGGTCGTTTCGTCGGCGACCGCGGGGCCGCGCCCGTGCTCGTCGGCGTCGACGCCCGCCGGGCCGGGCAGGTGCTGCGCGGGCGGCTGGACGGCGACCGCACCTGGGCGCAGGTGGGCGCAGCGCTCGCCCCGGCTGCCGGGCCGACGGGTCTGCCCCTGCCGGACGACGGCCGTGGGCTGGTGCTCACCGCCGGCCTCGGCGGCGGCCTGAGCGGGGCCACGGTCGCGCCCACGCTGCTGCTGCAGGACGCCACCGGGCTGCGCACCACCGCGGCGGCCCGACCGGTGCCGGCCGACCACCGGCCGCACCCGGTGGTCCTGCCGGACGCCGTGCCCGGCGCTCAGCGCCTGGTCGGGGTCGAGCTGGTGCTGCACGCATCGGCCGCGGACGTCGTGCCCACGACGTCCGGACCCCCGGGGACCACGCCGCTGGCGGTCGAGCTGGAGGTGCCCGGCCGCGCGCCGGCGCCGGTCGACGCGTGGTCCGCGCGGTCGCTGGGCGAGCTGCCCGGCACGGCGGGCTCGGTGACCACCCGCACCACCGAGGGCCCGGGCTCGACCACGGTGCGCACGACGGCCGAGGTGACCCCGGACTACTTCCCGTACGAGGACGTCGACCTGCTGGCCACGGCGTTCGCCCCACCGGCGAGCGTGCCGGTGGCCGTCTCGCGGGCGCTGGCCGACCAGGTGGGCACCCGGGTGGGCGGCAGCTTCACCGTCACGGTCGACGGCGCCGACGTCCCGGTCACCGTGGTGGACGTCGTGCCGGCCGTCCCCTCGGCGCCCGACCAGCTGGCCGTGCTCGTCGACGGCGACACGCTCTCGCGGGCGCTCGTCGGGGCCGGGCGGCTCGGGCCGGTCGTCGACGCGTGGTGGGTCGGCGACCCCAGCAGCGGTGCGGCGCAGGCGGTGCGGCGTCTCGGGGTCGGTGACGTGGCCTCGCGGGCCGGGACGACGGCCGAGCTCGCGCAGGGCCCGCTGCGGGTGACGCTGCCGGCCGCGCTGCGGACCCTGGTGGTCGCCGGTGTCGTGCTCGTGCTGGCCGGCGTGCTGGTGCTGCTCGTCGCCGAGGTCGGTGGGCGCGCGGTCGAGCTGGCGCGGCTGCGCGCGCTCGGCGTGCGGCGGCGGGCGCTGGTCGGCTCGCTCGTGGTGCAGCACGGTGCCGTGCTGGGCACGCTCGTCCTCGTCGGTGCCGCCGTCGGGGCGGCAGCGGCCGTCGCGCTCGGCCCGCTGCTGGTCCGCTCGGACGTCGGGCTCAGGCCGACACCAGCGCCCCGCGTCGTGTGGCCGACGGCCGCGGAGCTGCTGCTCGTCGGCGGGCTGGTGCTGGCCTGCGGCGCTCTCGCGACGGTGGTGGCGGCCGTGCTGGTGCGCCGGTCGGACGCCGCCCACCTGCGGGTGGGTGACGCATGAGACCTCGCCTGCACGGCCCGAGCCTGCGCGGCCGGGCACGGGCCGACCGGGCGGCGCTGCTGCTGGTGGGTGGTGTCGTCGCCGTCGTGACCGGTCTGCTCGCGGCCGTCCCGCCGGTCGCCGAGCGCACCGCCGACCGCGCCGTGGCCGACGCCGTGGCCCGGTCCGGGGACGCCGGGCGGGTCGTCGTCCAGGCGCCGTTCCCGCCGTCCGACCCGACGGGCACCCCCGTGCGCGACCCGCGCAGCGCCGACGAGGTGGCGAGCACGGCCGCCGAGGCGCAGCTGCAGATGACGCGGGAGCTGGCGGCGGTGCTGCGGCCGGGCGTCGCGACGGTGCGCACCACCGAGCTGCACCTGCGCGAGGGCGGGCCGGGTCGCTACCTGCGGCTGGCCTACGTGGTCGACCAGCAAGGAGCCCCGCACGTGACGTGGACGTCGGGCGGCCCGCCGGCGGCCACGACCCGGCAGGTCGGTGCCGCCTGGCCGGTGCAGGTCGGGTTGTCGCAGCCGGCGGCGGAGGCGCTGGGGCTGCGCGCGGGTGACCGGCTGGACACCGAGGACGAGTTCTTCCGCCGGGTCGCGGTGCGGGTCAGCGGGGTGTTCACCGCCGACGACCCGCGCGACGACGCCTGGCGCGCCGTGCCGCAGCTGCTGCACCCCGACACCGGACGGGGCGGGACGACGAGCCGGACGACGGCGTCCGCCCTGGTCTCGGCCGACTCGCTGCCCGACCTGCGCGTCGCCGTCCCCGAGCAGGACGTGACCCGCTCGGTGGTCTTCACGCCACGGCCGGAGCGGCTGCGCTGGCGCGCCAGCCGCGACCTGGCCCGGGACGTCGTCACCCTGCGCACGACGTCCGGTGCCGGAACCGACGCGTCGTCCTCGGTGTCGTGGGACAGCCTGCTCGACGGCGTGCTGCTCGACGCCTCGGCCGCCGTCACCGCGGCGCGGGCCCAGGCCGCCGTGCTGCTGCTCGGTGTCCTGGTCGTGGCCGGGCTGGTGCTCGTGCTGGCCGGGCAGCTGCTCGTCCGCCGGCGCGCGGGCGCCCTGCTGGTCGAGCGCGAGCGCGGCGCGACGGTGCTGGGGACCGGGCTCGGGCTCCTGGTCGAGTCGGTGGTGGTCACCGCGGTGGCAGGCGCCGTCGGGTTGCTCGCCGTGGGTCTGCTGGTGGGTCGGCCGTCGCTCGCCTGGCCGGCCCCGGCCCTGGTCGTCGCGGCCCTGGCCGCACCGGTGCTGGGCGTGGCGGCGGTGCGGTCGGCCGTCGGCGGGCGGCGCCCGCCGACCGGGCGCTC
>NZ_BAAGXY010000188.1:0-609 GCF_054779595.1 Angustibacter peucedani | reverse complement strand
CGACGAGCCCCGGCGCCCGCAGGCGCCGCGCGAGCTGCACGCGGCCGGCCGGCCGGCCGAGCCGGAGGTCGCGGCCGTTCCGGCGGCTCCCGAGCCCGCACCGGCCCCTGCCCCCGAGCCCGAGGTGCCGACGGCGGTCGAGCCCGAGCCCGGCGTCGTCCCTGAGCCGGCGGCTGCGCCCGAGCCGGCTGCGCCGGCGGCCGAGGCCCCCTCCCTCCCCGATCCCACGGCCACGCCCGAGCCCCCGGTCGCCCGGCCGCAGGTCGCGTCCACGCCCGGAGCGCTGGACGTCGAGGCGATCCGGCACGCGTGGCCGGACGTCGCCACGCGCCTGTTCGGGATGAAGAAGGTCACCTTCATGCTCGTGAAGGACGCGACGGTGCTCGGCTTCGACGGCCGCAAGGTCACCCTGGGCATCGCATCAGAGGGCGCAGCCGCCAACTTCCGCGGCGGAGCGCACGGCGACTTCGTGCGGCAGGCGCTGATCGAGGTGCTGGCGCTCGACGCGCAGGTCGAGGCCGTCCACGGCGACGAGCTGCCCCCCGCCCCGGGTGGACGGGCGGCCGCCGCGCCGCCGCGACCGCCGGCCGCGCCGCCCTCGGCCCCGCC
>NZ_BAAGXY010000187.1:0-732 GCF_054779595.1 Angustibacter peucedani | reverse complement strand
TTCTATCAGCTGTCCCTCCTGTTCAGCTACTGACGGGGTGGTGCGTAACGGCAAAAGCACTGCCGGACATCAGCGCTATCTCTGCTCTCACTGCCGTAAAACATGGCAACTGCAGTTCACTTACACCGCTTCTCAACCCGGTACGCACCAGAAAATCATTGATATGGCCATGAATGGCGTTGGATGCCGGGCAACCGCCCGCATTATGGGCGTTGGCCTCAACACGATTTTCCGCCATTTAAAAAACTCAGGCCGCAGTCGGTAACCTCGCGCATACAGCCGGGCAGTGACGTCATCGTCTGCGCGGAAATGGACGAACAGTGGGGATACGTCGGGGCTAAATCGCGCCAGCGCTGGCTGTTTTACGCGTATGACAGGCTCCGGAAGACGGTTGTTGCGCACGTATTCGGTGAACGCACTATGGCGACGCTGGGGCGTCTTATGAGCCTGCTGTCACCCTTTGACGTGGTGATATGGATGACGGATGGCTGGCCGCTGTATGAATCCCGCCTGAAGGGAAAGCTGCACGTAATCAGCAAGCGATATACGCAGCGAATTGAGCGGCATAACCTGAATCTGAGGCAGCACCTGGCACGGCTGGGACGGAAGTCGCTGTCGTTCTCAAAATCGGTGGAGCTGCATGACAAAGTCATCGGGCATTATCTGAACATAAAACACTATCAATAAGTTGGAGTCATTACCCCTTTTTTTGACTTCTTTCATGTGATGGCC
>NZ_BAAGXY010000186.1:0-1962 GCF_054779595.1 Angustibacter peucedani | reverse complement strand
ATACAACAGCCCCACATGATTTATCTATATTCTGGGCAAAAAAAGAATATAACCGAAATGCTCTAGGAACTTTTTCTGATATAGCGTCCAACATATTCCAACCAGCCTTAGTAACCTGCGACCAGTCTGGAGGATTCAACCGATCTCGTTTTTGCTTAGCGTTCTTGGATTGATCTTGTACCTGATGATCTCGCCGTTTTTGCTGTTCAAAGTCTTCAAATTGCTGTTCCAACATACTTGCATCCTTACCTGCAATGATATTTCGCACCTTACGAAATTTATATCGTACAGTACGAAACAACACATGCAAACATGTTTGCGTATACACATGCAAATAACGTTTCGTATGAAGGTGTCTTAAGTCAATGATTTTTAAAGAAATGTCAATTTTTGCTCTAAAGATCTATCAAAGCGTTTTTTTACTGCTCATGATTTAACACTACCTAACTGCTTTTGGGGTGTCGGGGCGCAGCCCTGACCCAGTCACGTAGCGATAGCGGAGTGTATACTGGCTTACTCCTCTGCAAGCCTTACCAGCCGTGATTTTTGCCAGATTTCATGCTCTCAACGTTCAACAACTCCATCATGGTTTTGCCGTCCGTTCACCGCTAAAAAGCCTCAGAAATCGGGACAGGATGTGGGAATGTCGGACCGCGCACGCGCACTCAGACATTCACCACCTGGTCAGGGCTTCACCCCGACACCCCGCATCAGTGCGTAAGTGCTCAATGTGGCTTCCGGTTCTCTTCCGCTTCCTCGTCGATTCGCTCGCTACGCTCGGTCATCGACTTGCGGCGAGCGGTGTCACCTCTCGCATGTTGTCGGTGATCCCGTTGTTGTTCTTTCAGGGATGAGTCGTCAGATAGCCCTTCAAACGCGCTCAGAAGCTCTCAGACGCACGAAACGGGTTTTAAATGCCCGTCAGGGCATGGAAGGCGCGAAAAACGCTTACAGAGGCTCTCAGGAGGTCAGGCGCGCCGATACCCCTAACCAGGGGCTTTCAGGTCGCCAGGAACAGCGTCAGCCCCCTGCAAAGCCTATTTGCACGGCATAGGCAGCTATTCGGCTGGTAGGTGGTCGTAGACCGTCGGTATTACAGCGATGGGGGTCTGGGGTTCTCCCCAGACGGTTTCCGGTTGCGCTCAAGGCGCTATCGGAACCGTGGCGGCTCGGTCGTTCTGGAGAGCGTGGAACAAAAACACGCAAGGGATTCGAGGCGGCAAAAGAGCAATGCAGGATAGACAATCAAGGTCAGAACGTTAACACGTAGCCCCTGATTGTCCGCCTGCCGCTGGCTCAATGGTCATTTTTTTCGATATTTATCTAGCTCAATTACAGGTGCTGGAGTTTTTTTCTTTGCTATTTTTTTTGGCTTTTGTATTTTTTCATCGTTGCTAACGACAAACATTATTTTATTTCCATCTTCATTGATAACATCAACAAGATTAAATTCTTTATCTTCACAATTCATATAAAGATTTATTCCTGTTGCATATTCAATACCATATTTATTAATTAACTCATCTATTGAACTGCATATTTCTAATTTTAGTTCTTCTAATCTCCAACGTGATTCATATTTAATTCTCATAGTGCATCACCCCTGCTCTGAGTCATGATTAGAGTACTTTAAGGAACTTTCAAACTCTTCACGCCTAGAAAGCATAAGCCGCAATTTACGATCTATAACCCCATCTTTTTGAGTTAATGTTTTTGCGTTAAATGCTGCATATTTTTTAGTATTGTTATATCCACGCCATACCTGATAAGGATCTAATGCATAGGCATAATATATGCCTACTGGTATTTTAACTATTGCGCCAATACTTTCTAAATCTCCAATCCAATATTGGATCGTTCTTAAACTAACACCGAAATAATCAGCTAAGAATTTTTGATCACATACAACAGCCCCACATGATTTATCTATATTCTGGGCAAAAAAAGAATATAACCGAAATG
>NZ_BAAGXY010000185.1:0-536 GCF_054779595.1 Angustibacter peucedani | reverse complement strand
CCGGCGAGCAGCGCGGCGGGCAGCGGCACGAGCGTGACCTTCAGAGCCCGGCCGGGACGCAGGTCGAGCAGGTTCAGCAGGTTGGCGCTGCCGGCCACGACGGCACCGCCCACCAGGACGTCGGCCAGCGCCGCCGCGCGCTCGCGGCCCGAGGTGGCGGACGTCGTCCGGTCGCCGAGCACGAGGGCCGAGGCGAGCAGGCCGCTGGCACCGAGGCCGAGCACCTTGACCGCGCCGGTGGTGACCTCGCCGCGGGCGAGCGCCCCCAGGTGCCCGGCCAGCCCCTTGCGCACGACGTTCTCGGCCAGGTCGTCGTAGGCGCCGAGCACGCCGGCCGCCGCCGTGGCCAGCACGGCGGCGCCGCGCACGCGCGGCGGCATGCCGGGCGCCACGGCCAGGGCGGCGACGGTGCCGGCCACGTGGGCCGGTCCCTCGAGCAGGCTGATCGGCTCGCCGCGGTGGTTGGTGCGGGTCCAGCGGACGGAGCCTCCGGGCGGGTTCGACGCCAGCGCCCGCGACGCCGCGCGAGCCGCCCC
>NZ_BAAGXY010000184.1:0-1381 GCF_054779595.1 Angustibacter peucedani | reverse complement strand
GAGGGCGCCGACCTCGCCGCCGCGGTGGCCGAGTCCGCGCCGCGCGCCGCGGCGGACTGGGCCCACGAGACCGGCCGCACGGGCGGAGGCACCCAGGACTTCTTCGACGCCGCGTCGCGCGGGCGGCGCTGGCGGCAGGCGCCGACCCGGCTGCTCGGCGAGCTCTCGACGGGCGGCTCGGTGCTGGCCGCCGACTACGCCGCGGCGCTGGCGCAGGTGACCTCGGCCGCGTGCTCGCTGGGCGAGCCCACGCTGCGGGTGGTCGGCAACGCGTCGGTCGCCGCCGCGGCCCAGCTCGGCGCCGTGCGCACCCGCCCCGTCGCGGCAGCGGCACCAGACGTCGCCCAGCCCGCGGTGACCACGGGGACCACGGAGACCACGGCGGCCGCGGCGGCCGCCGCGGCGACGGACGTCGAACGGCCCGACGCGGGACGAAGCGTCGAGGACCTGCTGGCCGAGCTCGACGCGCTGGTCGGGCTCTCGGGCGTCAAGCGCGAGGTGCACCGCCAGGCCGCGTTGCTGCGCGTCGAGAAGCTGCGCGCCGAGCACGGCATGAAGAGCACGACCATCACCCGGCACCTGGTGTTCACCGGCAACCCCGGCACCGGCAAGACGACGGTGGCGCGGCTGGTCTGCGGCATCTACGCCGCGCTCGGGCTGCTGAGCAAGGGGCACCTGGTGGAGGTCGACCGGTCCGAGCTGGTGGCCGGGTACCTGGGTCAGACCGCGGTCAAGACCTCCGAGGTGGTGACCAAGGCGCTGGGTGGCGTGCTGTTCGTCGACGAGGCGTACAGCCTGACCGGCGACCAGTACGGCACCGAGGCGGTCGACACCCTGGTCAAGGAGATGGAGGACCACCGCGACGACCTCGTGGTCGTGGTGGCCGGCTACCCCGCGCCGATGGCCGACTTCGTCGCCGCGAACCCGGGGCTGGCCAGCCGGTTCCGCACCACGATCGACTTCGCCGACTACTCCGACGACGAGCTGGTCCAGATCTTCGAGCGGCTGGCGACCGGCGCCGAGTTCGAGCCGACAGCCGAGTGCTTGCAACGGTTCCGCGAGATCCTGGCCGCGACCCCGCGGGGGACGGGCTTCGGGAACGCGCGGTTCGCCCGCAACGTCCTAGAGGGTGCCATCGGGCGGTTGGCCTGGCGGTTGCGGGACGTCGACGAGCCGACCCGCGACGACCTGCGCCGGCTGCTCCCGAAGGACCTGGACGACGAGCCGGCCGACTGGCCGCCGCAGACCGGAGGTGCCGCGTGACCCAGGTGGCGACGCAGGGAGGCCAGCCCGGCGTGGTGCACGCCCCCGCGCCGGTGCCCGCCGCGCGGCACGGTGCGGCCGCGCCCGCGCCCGTCACGCCCGGCGACCGGCTCGCCGC
>NZ_BAAGXY010000183.1:0-11918 GCF_054779595.1 Angustibacter peucedani | reverse complement strand
GGGAAGACCTCCGTCGCCACCGGCACCCTGCTCTGCGGGCGCCACCACCGCCACGTCCACACCACCAGCATGACCGCCCGCCTCGTCCACGGGCACATCGTCTGGTCCACCGACCCACCAGACCAGCTAGTCCCAGTCCCACCAGCCACGCCATCGGGACCGAGCAGAGCTACCGCAGCGGTCGACGACCTCGTCCGACGATTCATCGCGCGGCTGCGACGATGAACCAGGCACTAGAACACCTGTTCGAATCGGCGTACAGTTGTGACCATGCAGGCCACGCTGCAGGGCTCCCTCCTGGACGTCGCGGACGACGTCACGGTGCACTCCCTCGCGCCCGTACGACGCACCCTGCTGACGCGGGGCGCCTGGGTCGACGTGCGGCCCGGCTGGGTCGGCGGGTCCGACGAGCTGTTCGAGCGGTTGCTGCAGGACGTGCCCTGGCACGGCGAGCGGCGGCAGATGTACGAGCGGGTCGTCGACGTGCCGCGGCTGCTGAGCTTCTACGGCGAGGACGACGCGTTGCCGCACCCGGCGCTGGTCGAGGCGCGCGACGCCCTGAGCCGGCACTACGAGCCCGAGCTGCACGAGCCGTTCCGCACCGCCGGCCTGTGCCTGTACCGCGACGGCCGCGACAGCGTGGCCTGGCACGGCGACCGCTTCGGCCGGTCGGCGACGCACGACACGATGGTCGCGATCCTGTCGGTCGGGGCCGCCCGCACCCTCGCGCTGCGCCCGCGCGGTGGCGGCGACGCCGTGCGCTTCACGCTCGGTCACGGCGACCTGGTGGTGATGGGTGGCTCGTGCCAGCGCACCTGGGACCACGCGATTCCCAAGACCGCGCAGCCGGTGGGGCCGCGCATCAGCATCCAGTTCCGGGTGCGCGGCGTCCGCTGATCACCCGCGCGGCAGGGAGTAGACGCGGTCGTCCTGCACCGACGACACCCAGATGGTGTCCGCCCCCACTGCCACGTCGACGTTCGCGCGGTCGAGCAACGGCGGACCGGTTCCGAGCTCGCGCCGCGAACGCACGCCCGGCGCCGACGGGCTCGGGTCGAGCTCGACGAGCGCTGGACCGCGGGCGCACGCGACCCACAGCCGATCGCCGGCCGCGGTGATGCCGTCCGGCTCGCCCGCGACCGCCACCCGCCCGAGCACCGCGAGCGACCGCGCGTCCACGGCCACCACCGTGTCGGTCCGCGTGCAGGTCACCCACACCGTCGACCCGAGCACCGCGACCCCCTGCGCGCCGTCGCACACGGCGGCTGATCGCGGCGGACGACGGCCGGCCGGGTCCACGCGGGTGAGCGTCCCGTCCGTCACGTCGGCGACGAAGAGCGCACCGGCACCGGCGGCCACCAGCCGCGGCTCCAGGCCCAGGGGCGTGTCGCCCTGCCGGCGGGAGAGGTCGAGCCGGGTCAGCACCCTCGCCTGCTGCCGCACCACCCAGACCGAGCCGGCGGCGACGACGACGCCCTCCGGCTGGCCGCCCAGGTGCACGCGCCGCCGCACCGACCCCGACGCGACGTCCAGCTGCACGACGTCGCCGCTGCCGAAGACGGTGGCCCAGACCGTCCCGCGCCCGTCGGACGCGAGCCGCAACGGCGTCTCGCCGACGGCGGCGCGGCGCCCGCCGCCGACCGGGCCGACGGTGCCGTCGTCCGGGCTGGCGGCCCACACGTCGGCGCCGACGACGGCCAGGCCGACCGGTCCGGGCACCGCGACCGACCGCGCAGCGGTCGTGGTGGCGGACGGCGTGGTGGCGGACGGCGAGGCGGTACCACCGGCCGAACCGCCGCTCGCGCCGGCCGAGCAGGCCGTCAGCCCGAGGGCGACCAGCACCGCTACGAGGGCACCACCGCGTCGAGGCATGCCGCGAGCATGCTGGCGCTCTCGGTCGTGGCGCGAGGCCCGTGACGACGTCGGTGCGCGTTCGTCACCGGCTCGTGACGTCAGTCGGGCACGTAGTCGAACTCGTCCGGGTTGGGTCCGGTGCGGCCCGGCTCGCCCTTGTCGAGCGCCGAGATCGCGGCGACGTCGTCGTCGGTGAGCTCGAAGTCGAACAGCGCGAAGTTCTCCTCCATCCGCGACGGCGTCACGGACTTGGGGAACACGACGTCTCCGCGCTGCACGTGCCAGCGCAGCACCACCTGGGCCGGCGTGCGCCCGACCCGCTGGGCGATCTCACCGATCGTGGCGTCGTCCAGCACCTGGCCCTGCGCGATCGGCGACCACGCTTCGGTGACGATGCCGTGGGCCTGGCCGTACGCACGCACCTCGTCGTTGGTGAAGTACGGGTGCACCTCGACCTGGTTCACCGCCGGCACGACGTCCGCCTCCGCGGCGAGCCGCTCCAGGTGCGCCACCTGGAAGTTCGAGACGCCGATCGAGCGGGCCCGCCCGTCGCGCTGGAACTCCTCCATGACCTTCCAGGTCGAGACGAAGTCCCCGCCGTACAGCGTCGGCAGCGGCCAGTGGATCAAGAACAGGTCGACCGCCTCGAGCTGCAGCGCGGCCAGCGTGCCGTCGAAGGCGCGCCGCGCGGCGTCCGGCTCGTGGAAGCCGTTGTTCAGCTTGCTCGTGATCCAGACGTCGTCGCGGTCCAGGCCGGACGACCGCAGCGCCTCTCCGACGCCCGCCTCGTTCTGGTACATCTCGGCGGTGTCGACGTGCCGGTAGCCGATCCGCAGCGCGGTCGAGGTCGCCTCGGCCGTCTCGTCGGGGTCGATCTGGAACACGCCGAACCCGAGCTGGGGTATCGCACGGCCGTCGTTCAGCGTGATGGTCGGGACAGTGGTCACCGGTCGCTCCTTCGAGGTGGCGGGCGTCGTACCCGCCGATCCTCGCCGGTGCGACCGGCCACCGCATCTCAGCCGTCCGCGAGCAGCGCGTCGAGCTTCTCGTAGCCCTCGACGACGCCGGTCTCCATGCCGCTGCGCAGGATTGCGTCGCGTCCCTCCATCGAGTCGACGAGGGACGTCGTCGTCACCCGGCTGCGCCCGTCCCCGAGGTCCTCGAACACCGCGGTCTCCAGCGCGACGCCGTCCGGGAAGCCCTCCCAGGTGAACGTCTGCACCAGCCGCTCTGACGGACGCATCTCGTGGAACGAGCCGTAGAAGCGCGCCACCTCCTCGCCCGCGCGGACCGCGGAGTAGCGCCAGCTGCCGCCGGTGCGCGCGTCCCAGTGCTCGAGGTCCATGGTGGTGTCCTTGGGGCCGAGCCAGCGCGCCGCCAGCTCGGGGTCGACGTACGCGCGGTAGACGCGCTCGGCCGGGGCGTCGAACTCGCGGACCATCCGGATGATCGGCAGGTCCGGCACCGCCTCGATGGTGGTCTCGCGCGTCCGCGGCCCGTCCGTCGCCGAGGTCGTCGCCGTGCCGGTGGTCGGGGTCGTGGTCGGGGTCGTGGTCATGATGCTGCTCCTGCCTCGTCGGTGCTGCTGCTGTCGTCGTCCATCTCGGCGAGCACGGCGTCCAGGCGCGTGAAGCGCTCCTCGGCCCTGCGCCGGTACCGCTCGATCCAGCCGGTCATGAGGTCGAGCACCTCCGCCTCCAGGTGGCAGGGACGTCGCGCGGTGCTGCCGGGCCGGCTCACCAGGCCGACGTCCTCGAGCACCTTGAGGTGCTTCGAGACCGCCTGCACCGAGACGTCGTACGGCGCCGCGAGCTGCCCGACGGTCGCGTCACCGACCGCCAGCCGCGCGACGAGGTCGCGCCGCGTCGGGTCGGCGAGGGCCGAGAAGACCCGGGAGAGCCGGTCGTCGGTCACGGTGTCCTGCCTTTCATCAACCATTCGGTTGACGATGACCGTAGACCCAGCCGGGACAAGATGTCAACCGTCCGGTTGAGAAGTCCGCGTCACCCGGGAACGCGCGAACCCCGCCCGGTCGGCGTCGTGACGCCGTCCGGACGGGGTTCTGCTCGGGTGGAGCTGAGGGGACTCGAACCCCTGACCCCCTCGTTGCGAACGAGGTGCGCTACCAGCTGCGCCACAGCCCCTTGACCGCGGACAAGGTTAGCAGCAGGGCGGGGTGCTCCGTGCACGGCCGCCGCCACCCGCGGGCTCAGCCGCCGGCGGCGATCCGGCGCTCGAGGATGGCGTCGAGGTCGAAGCCACCCATGGCAGCGGGCTCGGCCACGGGCGCCTCGACCACCGGCTCCGCCGGAGCCGGCGCCGCCTGCTCGGGCAGCACCCGTCGGCGCACCGGCGGCGCCTTCGGCTTCAGGGTGTACGTCGGGGGCGGCACGGGCACGGGCTGCCAGCTGCCGTCGTCCGGGACGTCGTGAGCGGCCGGCTCGGCGACCACCTCGTCGTCCGGCGCGGACGTCGAGACCTCCGGTCCTGCGGTGCGTCGGGCGGCCACGACCTGGCCGACCACGTGCCGGCGCGAGTCGCGGCGCGAGCGGGACGCGGTGCGGCGGGCGGTCACGTCACGGCGCCGGGCCAGGTCGCGCGCGCGGCGGGCGCTGCGGCGCAGCTCGGCCACCACCAGCAGCAGGGCGGTCGTGACGACGACGCCGAACCACGCGGTGACGGCGGTCGACAGGGCGGCGGCCAGCCAGACGACCGGGGTCGCGACGAGCAGCCCGAGGAACGCCAGACCGCGCACCCGACGACCCCGCGCCGGCCGCGCGGATGGTGCCGGACGGCGAGCGGCGGGACGAACGCTCTCGCGGCGCACCAGGTCGGGACGCGGCGGCTCGGGCCGCACCTGCTCGGGGCGCCCGGGCTCCGGCCGGACGACGGCCGCGGCGCGCTTGACGACGACCGACGGCGCCGGGCGCTGGGCCGGCGCGACGACGTACGAACGCGGGTTGGGGCGCGACAGCGGGACGGTGCGGACGGCGGGTCGGCGCTCGAGCACGCGCATCGCGTCGCTGAACCGGTCGACCGACCGGGCGGTGGCGACCTGGTCGCGACGGCGGACCCAGTGACCCAGCAGGTAGGCGGCCCAGATCGCCACGATGACGACGAAGATCAGGCTGCTGGGGTCCACGGTCACAGACGGTAGGTGCCCCCCCACCGGCATCGCCGCAGGTCGGCCGGTGTGTCGCAGAAGAGACCCCTGTGACGGGTGTGGTTCACCCGGTCGGCACGTGGAACGTCCAGGTCTCCACCTCGCGGAAGCCCAGCCGTTCGTAGATCCCCCGCCCCATGCGCGACGCCCCGAGGAACGCCGTCGTCGCCCCAGCCGCGAACCCGTCGCGCACGATCCTGGCGGTGACGGCAGCGCCGAGACCCCGCCGGCGGCAGGACGGCGGCGTCGCCACGCCGAAGACGCCCACCGCGTCCCCGAGCTGCAGCCGGATGCCGACCGAGGCGACCGCGTCGCCGTCGAGGGCAGCGTAGACGGCCACCGCTGTCCGGTCGAACATCGGCGGCGCCACGAGCGGTTCGAAGACGCCGGGTGGTACCTCGTTGCCCGCGGTGAACGCCCGCGCCACCTCCCGGACGAGCGCGTCGTCCGCCGGGTTCACCTCGACGACCTCGACGTCCTGCGCGGCCGGTCCCGCCACCACCGCGCTGCAGCGCATGAGCGGGAACTCGACCGTCGCGCCCAGGCCCGCCGCGCGGGCCAGCTCGCCGACCCACGAGGGCGCCGCGGGACGGGCCCGGAGCACGAAGGGCAGCCCGGCGGCCTGCAGGCGCTCGACGAAACGCTGCGCGTCCGCCCGCGACGCGTCCGGGCCCAGCACGTGCACCGTGTTCGTGGCCGCCGACGCCAGCCCGATGACGTTGAGCACGACGCCGTCCCCGCGCTCCTGGTAGCCGCCGGGGACGCCGGACGCGAGCAGGGCCATGCCGGCCACCAGGTCGGCGGCCACCTCGTCCGCCGCGGTCGTCATGCCCGGGAGTTTGCTCGACCCGCGACGACGTTGTCCGGCGAACCCACCAGCCGGGTCAGGACGTCGAGCGCTGCGCCGCGGCCTGCGCGCGGTGCCAGCGGGCGAGCAGGCCGCCCGGCCCGAGGTCCTCGCGCGTCACCGCGAACGTGCGGTGGTCGCGCCAGGCGCCGTCGATGTGCAGGTAGCGCTCACGCACCCCCTCGTCGCGGAAGCCCAGCTTGGCCACGACCCGAAGGCTGGCGGCGTTCTCGGGGCGGATGTTGATCTCGACCCGGTGCAGCCCGCTCGTCCGCAGGCAGTGGTCGGTGGCGAGCGCCACGGCGGTCGGCGCGATGCCGCGGCCGGCCACGTGCTGCGAGACCCAGTAGCCGATGTGGCCCGAGCACATCGAGCCCCAGCCGATGCCGCTGACCGACAGCTGCCCGACCATCGCGCCGTCGTAGGTGATGGCGAACGGCAGCGCCCGACCGGCCCTCGCCTCGCGGGCGAGGGTGCGCACCAGCTGGCGGAACGGCAGCCCCGGCACGGTCGGGTCGGGCGGCGTGGCCTCCCACGGCTCGAGCCAGGCCCGGTTGGCGATGCGCAGCTCGCGCCACCGCGCCGCGTCGCGCTGGCGCAGGGGACGCAGGCCCACCGCCCCGTCGTGCAGCCGCACCGGCCAGTCCATCAGTGGTCGCCGCCCCGCACCTGCTCGACGGCGTGCACCAGCACGGGCGAGAGCACCGCGATCCCGTCGCGGCACCCACCGGTCGACCCGGGGAGGTTCACGACGAGGGTGCGCCCGGCGATCCCCGCCGTGCCCTGCGACAGCATCGCGGTCGGAACCCCTTGCGCCACACCGAAAGCGCGGATCGCCTCGGCGATGCCCGGCGTCTCGCGGTCGAGCACCCGGCGCGTGACCTCGGGGGTCAGGTCGCCCGGCGTGAGCCCGGTGCCGCCGGTGGTCAGCACCACCTCGACGTCGTCGGCCACGGCGTCGCGCAGCGCCTGCTCGACGGGGTCGCCGTCCGGCACGACCACCGGGTCGCCGACCTCGAACCCCAGGCCGCGCAAGCCCTCCACGAGCACCGGCCCGCCGCGGTCGTCGTAGACGCCGGCCGCCGCGCGGTTGGACGCCGTGATGACGACGGCCCTCACGTCGGTCCGTCCTCGGTCCAGCTGCCCGATCGCCCGCCGGACTTCGCGGTCACCCGGACGTCGGTGATCCGGGCGTGCCGGTCGACGGCCTTGACCATGTCGACCAGCGCGAGCGCGGCGACGGTGACGCAGGTGAGCGCCTCCATCTCGATCCCGGTGCGGTCGGCGGTGCGCACGGTCGCCGCGATCTCGACCCCCTCGTCGACGACGTCCAGGTCGACGACCACGGCGTGCACGGCGACGGGGTGCGCGAGCGGCACCAGGGTGGGCGTGAGCTTGGCCGCCTGCAGCCCGGCCACCCGTGCCACGGCGAGGGCGTCGCCCTTGGGCACGGTGCCGTCGCGCAGCGCGGCGACGGCGGTCGCGTCCAGCAGCACGCGTCCGCGGGCCGACGCCTCGCGGGCGGTGACCGGCTTGGCCGAGACGTCGACCATGCGCGCGTGGCCGCGGTCGTCGACGTGCGTCAGGCGCGGGACGTCGTCCGGGGTGCCTCGCTCGCTGTGGTCGCTCATCGCGACCGCCGGTCGAGCACGAGGCAGCGCACCTCGTCGCCCTCCTCGACCCGGGTGACGTGCTCGGGCACGACGACGAACGCCCCCGCCCGGGCCAGGCCGCCCAGGACGTGCGAGCCCTGGCCGCCGCTGAGCCGCACCACCCGACGTCCGTCGGACGCGGTGCCGAGCTCGGCGCGCGCCAACGACATCTTGCCGGCGGGCGACGTCCACGACTCCAGCGCGACGGCGGTCTCGGTGCGGCGGAAAAGGCCCCGGTGCCCGGCCATCTTGCGCAGCGCCGGGCGCACGAACATCTCGAACGACACGTAGGAGCTCACCGGGTTGCCGGGCAGCGTGAAGATCGGGGTGGCGTCGGGGCCGACGGTGCCGAAGCCCTGCGGCATGCCGGGCTGCATGGCGACCTTGCCGAACCACACCGTGCCGAGCCCGCGCAGCACCTCCTTGACCGTGTCGTACGCGCCGGCGCTGACCCCGCCGGTGGTGACGACGAGGTCGGCGCGCACCAGCTGGTCGGTGAGGGTCTGCAGGAAGGTCGAGGCCTCGTCGCGCACGACCCCCACCCGGTAGGGGCGGGCGCCGGCGTCGATCGCGGCCGCGGTGAGCATCACGCCGTTGGAGTCGACGACCTGGCCGTAGCCGGGCGTCGTCCCGGGGTCGACGAGCTCGTCGCCCGTCGACAGGACGACGACGCGCGGGTGGGCGTGCACCCGCACCCGAGCGCGCCCGACCGCCGCGCACAGCGCGAGCTGCGTCGGCCCGAGCGTCGTCCCGGCCGAGAGCACCCGGTCGCCGGCGCGGACGTCGGAACCGGCCCGCCGCACGTGCTGGCCGTCGGCGGCGGAGGCCGTCAGCCGCACCTCGCGCACGCCGGCGTCGCTGGACTCGACCGGCACCACCGCCTCGGCGCCCGACGGAAGCGGCGCGCCCGTCATGATGCGGATCGCCTGCCCGGGCGCGAGGTGCTGGTGCGCGGTCGATCCCGCCGGGACGTCGGCCACCACCGGCAGCGCGACCGGCGACCCCTCCCCCGCGCCGGCGACGTCCGCGACGGTCACGGCGTAGCCGTCCATGGCGGAGTTGTCGAAGCCCGGCAGGTCGAACGGCGCCACGACGTCCTCGGCGAGCACGCAGTCCTGCGCCTCCAGCAGCGCCAGCTCGATCGGGTCGAGCGGGCGCACGCCGTCCAGGCAGCGCTGCAGGTGGTCCTCGACGCTGATCATCAGCGCTGCCTCAACCACCGCGCGAACTCGTCGCCGAACTCCTCGTGCGCCTCGCCGAGCTGCACCACGGCCTGCAGGTAGCTCAGCCGGTCGCCCGTGTCGTAGCGCCGCCCGCGGAACACCACGCCCCACACGCCGCCGCCCTGGTCGGCGGGAGCCTGCGCGAGCTCCTGCAGCGCGTCGGTCAGCTGGATCTCGCCACCGCGTCCCGGCCCGGTGCGCTCGAGCACGTCGAACACCGCGGGGTCGAGCACGTACCGGCCGATCAGCGCGAGGTTGCTCGGAGCGTCCGCCGGGTCGGGCTTCTCGACCAGGCCCGTCACCCGGACGACGTCGCCGTCGCCGTCGCTGCCGTCGCCGTCCTCGACCGCGGCGCAGCCGTACAGGTTCACCTGGTGCTCGGGCACCTCGATCAGCGCGACCACGCTGCCGCCGCGCTCGGCGCGGACGTCGAGCATCGTCGTCAGCAGGGTGTCGCGCGCGTCGATCAGGTCGTCGCCGAGCAGCACCGCGAACGGCTGGTCGCCCACGTGGTGGCGGCCGCACAGCACCGCGTGGCCCAGGCCCTTGGGGTCGCCCTGGCGCACGTAGTGCACCTCGCCCAGCACCGCCGCGGCACGCACCCGGTCGAGCCGGTTGGTGTCGCCCTTGGCCTCGAGCGCCTGCTCGAGCTCCCAGTGCCGGTCGAAGTGGTCCTCGAGCGCGCCCTTGTTGCGGCCGGTCACCATGAGGACGTCGTCCAGCCCGGCGCCGACGGCCTCCTCGACCACGTACTGGATGGCCGGCTTGTCGACGACCGGCAGCATCTCCTTGGGGATGGCCTTGGTGGCCGGGAGGAACCGCGTGCCCAGGCCCGCCACGGGGATGACCGCCTTGGTGACAGGCGCGCGTCGCTCGCTCATGCGGTCAGGCTATCGGCCGCTCGCAGGGCCGCAGCCTCAGCCGTCGAGGGAGGACTCCGCCGGCGCGGCACCGCCCTCGCTCTCGCGGCCGGGCGACACGCGCCACTGGTCGCGCCCCGCCCGCTTGGCCGCGTACAGGCCTTCGTCGGCGGCGCGGACGAGGTCGCCGCTCGCCGTCCCGTGCATGGGCAGGGACGCGATGCCGACCGACACCGTCACCGGCACGTGGTCCTCGCCGACGACGAAGACCTCCTCGCGCACCGCCTCGCAGATCCGCTCGGCCAGGTGCTCGGCGCCGAGGGTGTCGGTCTCGGGCGTCACCACGACGAACTCCTCGCCGCCGTAGCGGGCGACGGTGTCGACCTCGCGCACGACGCTCGCCAGCCGGCGGGCCAGCTCGCGCAGGACGG
This sequence comes from Angustibacter peucedani, assembly GCF_054779595.1. Taxonomy (NCBI): domain Bacteria; kingdom Bacillati; phylum Actinomycetota; class Actinomycetes; order Kineosporiales; family Kineosporiaceae; genus Angustibacter; species Angustibacter peucedani. Next base: position 1,888 of record NZ_BAAGXY010000183.1, on the reverse strand, counting down.
CGTCGCCGACGGTGTGCCCGTAGGTGTCGTTGACGTTCTTGAAGTGGTCGAGGTCGAGCAGCAGCACCGACAGCGGCCGGTCGAACCGGCTCGCGCGCTCGACCTCGCGGGCCAGCGTGGTCGTCATGTGCCGCAGGTTGCCGGCGCCGGTGAGCGGGTCGGTCACCGACAGCCGCTGCGCCTCGCGGTGCAGCAGCACGTTGTCGACCGCGATGCCCGCGGGGCCGGCGAGCGAGACGAGCATCGCCTCGTCGTCCGAGTCGAAGGCGGGCGCTGCGGCCTCGCGCTCGACGACGACGACCCCGACGGTGTTGTGCCCGCGGCGCAGGGGGGCGGCGAGCGCCGGACCGCCCAGCACCGTGGTCGAGTCCTCGTGCCCGTGGCCGAGCCGGCGCGGCAGGCCGTCGACCGCCACCTCGCCCGCGAGGTCGCTGCCGAGCGTCAGCCGCCGGACGACGGAGCGCGGTGCCCCGGTCGGCACCGACGCGCGTGCGACGACCGAGCCGCCCTCGACCAGCCAGGCGGTGGCGCGCTGGGACTCGGTGGCCGACATCGCGGCCTGCAGCACCGTGCCCAGCAGGCCCTCGAGGTCGTGCGTGCGTTCGAGGGTGTCGCCGAGCCGGGCGACGTTCTCGCGCAACAGGTTCCGGCTGCGCTCGAGCTCGCCCAGCTTGGCCTCGAGCTCGTCGGTCATGTGGTTGAACGCGCCGGAGAGCCGGCCCAGCTCGTCCTCGCCGCCGGCCGGCAGCCGGGTGCTGAGGTCGCCGCGCGCCACCCGCTCGGCCGCCTCGGTCAGCGCGAGCACCGGGCTGGTCAGGCTCGACGCCAGCCGCACGACGAGCCCGATGCCGACGAGCAGCGCGAGCAGCAGGGCCGCGGCGACCGGCCCCTGCAACGACCCGAGCCCCGGGCTCGGCACGGCCGTGGCCACGCCGCAGTACTGCCCCTGCAGGCCACCCTGGTTGGCGATCTCCCAGCCACCGTCGGTGCGCGCGGTCGCCGTGCCACGTGCCGCGGCCTGGCGCATCGCCAGCGCGTCCGCCGGGCCGGTCGCGGTCGCCGCACCCCGCCCGCCGGGGCACGCCAGCGCGACCTCGGTGCCCTTCGGCAGGGTCAGGCCGCCGACCAGCTGGCGCAGGCCCTGCGCGTCGAGCAGCAGCCCGGCGTACGCGGTGCCCAGCGTCCTTCCCTGCTCGTCCGTGGCCTCGGCCCGGTCGACCAGCAGGGCCGGCCCGGTCACCGTCGACGGTGCCGTCGCGGCGGCGGCCTGCTGCGAGCACGAGAGCCGGTCCATCTCGTCAGGCGCCAGCTGCGGGACGGTGCCGGCGCTGCCGACCGCTCGACCACCCTTGACCAGCACGGCGAACACGCGCGGCTGCCGGTTCACCGCTTCTGCCGCGGCGGCGCTCAGGTCCTTGGTGTCGGCCCGCGACGCCAGCAACCGGGCGGCTTCGCCGATCGCCAGGCACCGGGCCTGCAACGTCGCCGCGACCGAGCCGGCGGCCTGGGCCATGCCGTCGCGCGCAGCCTGGTGCTGCTGGCGCGGCGCGAGGACGCCGATGGCCAGCAGCGCGGCCAGCGCGGGGATCAGCAGGACGACGCCGAGGACCACGGCAAGGCGGCTGCGAACCGACTTCATGTCCCCCTCCGTCCCGGATCCGCCTCGCCCGCGCGCGCGACCTTCGTGGCATGGTGGCACGGATGGGTGCAGAACGTCACCGCCGGACCAAGACCGAGTGGCGCCGAGATGTCCGGGCCCGCCGCCGCGCACTCGACCCGGGGGCCGTGGCGGACGACGGCCGGCGGCTCGCCGCGCTCGTCCTCGCCCTGCCCGAGCTGGCCGGCGGTGCGCCCGGCGGTGCGCCCGGCGGTGCGGTCGTCGCGGCCT
>NZ_BAAGXY010000182.1:0-2791 GCF_054779595.1 Angustibacter peucedani | reverse complement strand
CACGCAGTTAACATGTCGGGCGTTATTAACTAACTTACTGATTTCAATAATGCTCTGGTGCCGCTAGGTATGCTTTGGGGCATCTGTGGGGCAAAATCCGCGAGCCTCTGATTCAGCATTGCGATCTGCTCACTACTGCTGTCTGCCATCCACGCACCGTATACGTTGAAGACCATCTGGGCGCTCGCATGGCCCATCTGACTGGCAATGAAGCTGGGGTTAGCGCCAGCTGACAGTGACCAGCATGCATACGTGTGACGCGACTGATATGCTTTCCTGTGCCTTATCCCTGCTCGCTTCATCGCTGCGTCCCATAAATCACCTATCGAGTCGACTTTGTAGATGATCCCCACCTGCTGACATCTTCTGACCAGTTGAGGGTTGAAAACAAATGTACACTCGTGGCTCTCAGTTCTGCCGTATTCGCGCAGCTGAACATCGATTTGATGCTTTTTTCCAAACCTGGTCATTTCCGCCTGATTCCTCAGGACGCTGATCGCAGGCTGAATGAGGTGTATCACTCTGTTGGTACTGGCCTCAGTTTTCGGTAGAGTGAATTCACCCAGTTTTGTATAATTGCGCCTGATTGTTATTGTTCCAGCTTCAAGATCGATATCCTCCCAGGCCAGGGAGGTCAGCTCCCCATGACGGACCCCTGTGTATACTGCTAGTGACCACAGGTTTTTCGTCTGCTGATGCCGGCATGCATCAATCAGGCGAATAAATTCGTCACGAGTTAGCGGATCTGGCTCTGCCCTGGCTTTTTTGAGAGGCTTGATCCCGTCGAATGGGTTCGCCTCTAAGTAACCGTGATCTGCGGCAAACTGAAACATTCCGGCAATAGTTGTCATGTAATAATTTACGGTGACAACACTTCTTCCCTTTGCCGGGACCTTCCCCTTCATTGGCATCTGGTGACCGGTCAGTAAATCTTTCCTGATATACAGTAATTCCTCTTTCGTCACCGCCGACACCAGCCGATTACCCCCGATCCTTGGCACCATATTCCTTGTGACCGACTCATAACGGTTGAGTGCGTTCGCGCAGATTTCCATTCTCTTCAGATCCAGCCACTTTTCGGCAAGCTCTGACACTGTAATTTCTTTCTTCCCCACCCCAAAAGTCTTGAGGTTAGGGGAGTCCGGAAACTGTGCCGCGTACTCAAATGTGCCTGTTCTGATGGCAAAACATACCGATGTCCGCAGTTCCCCGGCGATCTTCCTGTTCTTAGCGGTGTCAGGGACACCGAGGCTCTCCCTGACACGCTTACCTTTGAAATTAAACCAGATGCGCAATGTGCCACCGTGGTTTTCGACGCCTGTTGGATATGTAACTCTATCCATTGATTCCTCCAGACGCCCAAGAGCGATATGAGATTACCTTTTTCATGGCCTCAGATCACCCAGGCTGTTTGTTTTTCATTGAGGCCACCCACGCATCGACCGCTTTACGGTTGTACATGCACTCGCTGGAAGGTTTCGGATTTCCGTCCGGTGAAACGTGCACATATTCCCGCCCAACCATCCAGCATTCTTTTCTGGCCCGGAGGATGGTTCCGGGCTTGAGCCCGGTAACCGCAATCAGAACCTTTTCGCTAACCCAGTCATTCGGTACCAGAAGAACAACGTCGCTCATAATCACCTCACACTACATCCAGGCCACAGCAGTGGCACCACACTTCAAACATCCGCTTAACCACTTCCCGGCAATAAAGCCCCTGAATATCCCGTGTCAGGTCGTAGCGGTTTCCGTATCGCTTACGAACCCATATTTCAAAAGCTGTATTCATCGTGCCGCCTCCCTGATTGCAGTTCTGTAAGCGCGTAATGCATCACGGCTTTTACCAGAAATAACCGTTTTCAGGATGAAAGTTCCGTGCCGTGAACTCACTACGGCTGGCACCAGAAACAGAGTGTTTTCAACTACCCTGTTATGCTTCCGGTACTCGAATACGGTGCTGGAGATAACGATATTTGCTACAGCGCCATAGTCTTGGTATTGGATTTTCATTCAGCGTACCCCGGCAGGCTTTGTTGCTTTGAGTTCGTCACGTTCTTTGACGTAGCGCTCGTGCATCGCGTCCCATTTTGCACACCATTTCTCCATTTCTCGCTTGCGCGCCAGGATACGACGCAGACGGCGAACACAACGCTGGTGGGCGGCCAGATACTCCGCTTTTGTTTCCCCATCTCGCCATACCTCCATATCATCGCGATCAATACGCACCCTCGGGTGACGCTGCGGAAAACCAGAACGCTCAAAAGCCTCGGTGGTCATGAAGAAAGCCAGATAGCGGATCGCCGTATCTCGCGTGAAGCATTTTTTGATACGTCTGTGGCGTACCGCCACGTACAGTGGGCCAACTGGCGTACCATGTTTCTGTAATGCCAGGTCAATCATGCTTACGGTGCGTTTATCGTTCATTTCCGGTCCTTAACTTCGTTGTATCGTTCGTGACTCATAACTTCCCAGTTCTGTCCTCCATCACGTGAAAGCAGCCTCCACCGAAGGTTCACTTTAAGGCTGAGGTAACCAGTCCGACGCATTCGCCGCGGTGAAATCCGCTGCTGCCGGAATTGCAGGAGAATCTTCACTGCCTGAAAGTGAACCCACTCAGGAATTCGTATCGCTGTCAGTGCCACCAGCTACCTCCTCAAATCTCAGCTCCATTTCGCGCGCCATTTCGATAAACGTGGCCAGTGAGCAAATGTGCTCGTCGTCGAGCAGCCGGCGGTCGCATATCACCCTCCCGTTCTCGATGTGCAGAACTACCCGCCCGGTAAAATCAGGG
>NZ_BAAGXY010000181.1:0-1708 GCF_054779595.1 Angustibacter peucedani | reverse complement strand
GCCGCGACGCCGCGACCGCCGCGGCCGGGGCCTGCGGGGACCGCTCGCGCCGGCCGACCTGCCGGCGCACCGCACCCGCCGCGAGCAGTTCGACGACCTGGTGCTGGACGCCGCCGAGCGCCTCGAGGGCCGCTGGTCGCGCGAGCTGGACGGCGTCGAGTTCGCGGTCGAGGACGTGCCGCCCAGCGACCCCGCGCCGTGGGAGCACGGCGAGGTGCCGCTGGGACGGCTGTTCCCGGCGTCCGGGCCGCACCCGCCGCGGATCGTCGTCTACCGGCGCCCGGTCGAGACGCGCGCGCCCGACACCACGGCCCTCGCGCCGCTCGTGCACGAGGTCGTGGTCGAGCAGGTCGCGCACCTGCTCGGGCTCGAGCCGGCGCAGGTCGACCCGCGCTTCGGCGAGGACTGATCCGCCGAGCAGCGCGGCCGGCGTCCAGTCGCGTCAGCCGGCGGCGGGCGCGACCTCGGCCGGCACCCGGGTGAGCGTCACCTGGCGCAGCGGGCCGGTGGTGACCATCGGGCCGGCGTCGGTGTCGTGGGTGAAGAACCGCGCGGCGACCAGCTCGCCGCTGCCGGCCGCGGGACGCAGCCAGACCGCCGAGCCCTGCACGGGCACCACCTTGGTCGTCCCGCCGGTGACCTGCACGGCCGTGCTGGTCGTGGTGCCGTCGGCGCCGGTGGTGACGACGTCCAGCGCGGCGTCGGTGCGCGGCGCCGTGAGGACCAGCTCCGTGCGGCTGCTGTCGAGCGTCGCGCGCGCCAGGCCCGCGAGCGAGGTGATGACGTCGCTGGACGCCGACCAGGCGAGCTCGGCCGGGCCGGTGGTTCCGGTGCGGCGCTGCACGAGCGCGCCGGCGACCACCGGGACGTCGGCCGTGACCTCGACGGCGTAGGCGCCCGGTGGCACCGTCGACAGGTCGAGGTCGTGGCTGCTGCCGGCGGGCACCCGGACCACGCCGCCGTCGGGCAGCTCGACCTGGCCCTTCTCGCCGTACAGGCGCACCTGGGTGACGGCCTCGGTGGCGCCGGGCACGGCGATCCGCAGCGCCGCCGCGCCGGTGACCCGCACGCCCGGGACGAGCACGCGGGTGGCGGGTGGCAGCGAGGCCACGACGTCGTCGGTGCCCCGCGGCGTGGTGCCCTCGAGCCAGGCGTCCTGCAGCACGGCGCCGACCGACCCGCCGGTGCTGCGCACGTGCACGACCGGGGCCTCGGCACCGGGGGCGAGCGCGTCGAGCAGCAGCACCGTGCGCGAGTGCGGCTTGAGCGCCACGGTGCTGCCGGTGGACCGCTCGGTGGTGCCCCGCGCGGTCAGCACGTCGACGCTGACCTCGGTCGTGGCCTCGTGCGGGTTGCTGAGCACCAGGCGGCCACGGCGTCCGACCTCGCTGCCGCCGCCGACCAGCCAGACGTCGTCGGACGGCGCCAGGCAGGTCGCGCTCGACAAGCCGCGCAGGTCGCCGTCCGACGTGGTCGTGACCTGCTCGGCCACGACGCCGGGCGCGGCGTCGTCGGTGGCCTCGAGCACGGGCGAGAGCGGTCGGCCGGTGCCGGCGCGCACGCGGGCCCCGCCGTCGGGTTCAGAGGTGGCCTCCTGGAGCGCGTGCCCGCCGCCCGCGGTGAAGGCCAGCTGCCCGGACGACGCGGGCGTGCTGCCGCTCGGGGCGGGTCGCAGCTCGCGCGGGGCGGTGGCGGCGGCGACGGTGGC
>NZ_BAAGXY010000180.1:0-632 GCF_054779595.1 Angustibacter peucedani | reverse complement strand
AGGCAAGCTGCCACGATACATAGCCACCACCCGACGAATCATGCCAGCCACGGAGTGTTAACATGCCCGTGTAAGTATCAACTCCGCTGCCTCCACCCCATCCATTTCCTCCAAGCTGTATGCCAAAAGACATGCCGAGCGGATATTGTGAAATACCATCATAAGAGGCAAGGTTCCTGTAATCGCGATGAACCTGAGCCATAACAGCGGCTCCATTGATGTACGACGACACCGGGGCAAACTGACTATCAACGTCTCGTGTAGCGCTGTTTCCCAAACTGACGTTTTATAGATTGCCCTGCGGCAGCCATGCCGATAACTTCACCTGATTTTTTTGCAGAAATAACTGGGTGGAAAATATGCAAATTGGCTATGTAAGGGTGTCAACAAATGACCAAAATACGGATCTTCAGCAGCAAGCACTCGAACGCGCAGGATGTGAACAGATTTTCGAAGAAAAAATGAGCGGTACTGTGGCAAACCGACCAGCGCTTAAAAAGCTTCTGAGAACGCTGAATGAGGGCGATACGCTTGTGGTCTGGAAGCTGGATCGTCTTGGTCGTAGCATGCGTAATTTGGTGCTGCTGGTGGATGAACTACGTCAGCGTGGCATCCACTTCAAGAGCCTCACG
>NZ_BAAGXY010000179.1:0-881 GCF_054779595.1 Angustibacter peucedani | reverse complement strand
CGCCCAGCCCGGCCGGTCGCCGTCCGCGCCCTCGCGCCCGACCTGGACGTCGCGCTCCCCCTGCCGCTCGGCGCCACCGCCGCGCCCTCGACCGGCCGGCTCGTGCTGCACGACGCGACCGCGTTCGGCGTGCGCAAGGCCCGCTGGGTCGTCGACCTGTCGTCGCTGGACGGCGGCGCGCTCCTGCCGGAGGTGCGCGCGCTGCTCGGCGAGGTCGGCGCCCAGCTGCACGCGCAGGCCACCAGCGGCCTGGACGCCGGCATCACCGGCCTGGTCGACGCCCTGACGGCGCTGGGCCTGCTCGACGTCGGCGGGGGCTTCGACGCGACGACGCTCACCGGCCTGCTGTCCGACCCTCGGGCCACGATCGCCGCCCTGCTGGCCGACGCCACCCGCACGGCGTCGCTGGCCGGCGGGCTGCGGGCGGTGGTGGGCGACGTCCGGCCGGACGCCGGCAGCACGGTGCAGCTCGTCACCGGTCCGGTGACCGTGCAGGCCGACCTCGCGGCGCGTTCGCTGCACGTGGGGACGACCGCCAGGCTGCCCGGCGACCTGGTCGAGGTGCAGGTGGGCGTCGACGCCGACCCGACCGGCGCCACGATCACCGCCGTTCTGGGCACGGCCGGGCTGGCCGCCGACACCACGACCACCGCCGGACCGGGCGCCCTGGGCCTCACCGCGAGCGCCCACCTGGGCGTCGGCGTCGCACCGTCGGTTCAGCTGCGGGCGACGACGCGCAGCCCCGCGGGTCGGCAGGACCTCGTGCTGTGGCCGCCGCCCGCCGACCTGGGCGACCGGCTGCTCGCCCTGGCACCGGACGTCGCGGCCGCCACCGCGGTGCACGCGGCGCTGGACGCGCTGCGCGCCACCCTGCACGGGCT
>NZ_BAAGXY010000178.1:0-510 GCF_054779595.1 Angustibacter peucedani | reverse complement strand
GGTCGGCGGCGCGCACGGCGCGCAGCAGCGTGGCGGGGTCGGGCGAGCGGACGTCGAGCACGACCTCGGCGCCGGTCTCGGCCAGCGCCCGGGCGGAGCGCTCGCGGGAGGCGACGGTCCAGGCCTGCACGCCCACGAGCAGCAGGCACAGCGCCGCGGCGAGCACCCCGGTGGTGCGGGCGGTGCCGGCTCGGCGGGCGACGCCGGCCCAGCCGACCAGGGCGCCGGGACGGCCGCGGTCGAGCGCACGGGCCACCCGGCGCCGCGAGACAAACCGCAGCAGCCGCGCCGCGAGCAGGGCGCCGCCGAGCGCGATCATGCCGGGGCCGGCCGAGGCGACGGGTCCGGGCGCGGAGCCGGGCGCCACCGCGAGCTGGACGACGCCGGCGGCCACCAGCGCGAGCACGACGCCCTCGACAGCTCCGGCCCGGCGTCCGCTGCCCGACCCGGGCACGCGGCGCAGCAGGTCGGCCACGTGCCCGCGCGCGACGCCGCGCGCGGCGACCGCGG
>NZ_BAAGXY010000177.1:0-1024 GCF_054779595.1 Angustibacter peucedani | reverse complement strand
CGTGCTGGCAGGTCTTCTGCTAGGGCGCTGGTCAGTAAATTGTGAAACAGCCTAAGATGAGCTCTGTAACCCTTGCTATAGTCCCCTTAAGGTTGACAGATGAAAAACTATAATTCATCTATCAATTTTAAGGGGATTTTATTATGCCTAAAAGTAAGTTTACTGCCAAAGACAAGCTCGCAATTATTAAGGGATTAGCCTGCACTGACTTATCGAAAACAGAATATTTTAAGGCGTGCCGGGTTAGTGAGCGAGCCGTCGCTTGTTGGCAGAAATTTTATGCGAAAGATGGCTTAGCTGGATTAGAAGAACGCCATCATTGGACTAGATATAGTCCAGAACTAAAGCAACAAGCCGTAACTGCCTACTTAAATGGGGATGGTAGTTTGCGAGATATTCAACATAGATTTGGACTTAGAAGTACCTGCCAACTACGAGACTGGATCAAAAAATTTCAGTATAATAGGACCAATAATTCAGTAACGGCAATGCCGTTGAGAAAGCAGGTCCGGATCATGGGGCGTAAAACAACCTTTGAAGAACGCATCGAAATTGTCGAATATGTCACGGCAGGCGGGCATTCCTATTCACAAGCAGCTGAGCACTTTAATGTCTCTTATCAACAAGCACGTTCCTGGGTACTAAAAGCGGAACAAAACGGTTATCCAGCTCTTAAAGACCGCCGTGGACGCACTAAACCTCGAGAAGAAATGACCGAACTGGAACGGTTAAAACTTGAGAACCGGCAACTTAAAACTAAGTTGAAAGAACAGGAGGTTCTCGAAAAATTCGTAAAAAAATTTCAGGAACTACAGAACAAGGAGTGAATGCCCAACATAAACTAGCTTATCAGGCCATCGAAACCCTCAGTGTCGATTATCACGGCGTACAAGCCTTTCTCCTACGTGAATTGGGGCTTTCGCGCCAGGCCTTCCATCAGTGGCGTCATCACCAAGTCACGGATTGGGAACAGCAGGAAGAACAACTAAAAGCGAAAATCACTTGGTATTTTGATCAACACCGC
>NZ_BAAGXY010000176.1:0-659 GCF_054779595.1 Angustibacter peucedani | reverse complement strand
GCCGTATCAGGTGTTGTTAACGTTCAGCATTAACTACAACGTGTGCGCCGTTGGCGCGGTCGGAGCGTGCCTGACCCCGCAAACCGGTACGGCAACCACCTCGATCCTCCTCAACATGACCGTCACCAACGATTGCAGCACCATGACCACGCCGGACGTGAATTTTAACAGCGCGCCGCTGGTGCAAAATTTTCCCACCGTTTCACAGTCGGTTGCCGTCACCTGCACCAAAGGCAGCACCTACACCATAGGCATTAATAATGGGGCAAATGCCCTGAACAACGTGCGTCGTATGGTCAGCGGCAGCAACTTCATGAGTTACGACATCTACAAAGAGGCGACCAGCAACCGCTGGGGTAGCAGCGGCAGCGAGCGCTGGGCCAGCGCCAGCTCATCGCAGGTCAGTACGGACGGGCTTTTACGTACCTACAACTACACCGCCAAAGTTCTGACCAGCCAGGCCACGCCGCCTGCCGGAACCTATACCGACACGCTGATTGTCGACGTCGCATTCTGACTCCCGCGCTTTTCCCTTTCGCAAATGTAAAGTTCCTGTGGCCTGTGCCGATAACACCGTTAATAAATCTATGAGAAGGTGTTGTATGTTGAACCGTATCCGCGTTGTCACAATGCTTATGATGGTGCTGGTCATTTTCGCA
>NZ_BAAGXY010000175.1:0-700 GCF_054779595.1 Angustibacter peucedani | reverse complement strand
CTATACGGAGGAGAGTCTGGTTGAGGCGATACATGCCCGCTTTGGCGAAGCGGCGCGTTTCCATACCTGTTCAGCTTCGGAGATGACGGCCGCGGAGCTGGTGGCGTTTCTGGCGGCGCGCGGAAAATTCATTCCAGCAGCAGACGGATTTTCCACTCACGAAAGTAAAATCTGCCGCCATTAAATAATGCGGTGCTGAAAACTCAGCACCGCTTTTCTGTTAATTCTGGGTATCGAGCGTCGACAGCTCTTTATCAATGAAGTACAGACCTTCCCCGGATTTACCTGCCAGAGATAATTTATCCAGCACGGATTTAAACAGCTTCTCTTCTTCGTGCTGTTCAGCCACATACCACTGAAGGAAATTAAAGGTTGGATAATCCTGGCTGGTCATGGCGGCATGAGCCAGTTCATTAATTTTCTGGGTGATCAGCTGTTCATGCTCATAGGTGGCGCGGAACAGTTCATCAAGAGAGCCGTATTCGGCAAAAGGCGATGCCACGTTATCAATGCGCGGCAGGCTGCCGGTGTCCGTCAGGTAATCAAACAGACGCTGCATGTGCGTCATCTCTTCCTGGGCATGGCGACGCAGGAAGGCGGCCGCCCCTTCAAAGCTGTGATAGCTGCACCAGGCGCTCATCTGCTGATAGAGCAGGGAAGAAAAAAGCTCAAGATTCATTTGCGCATTGAGCTTGTCGAT
>NZ_BAAGXY010000174.1:0-1555 GCF_054779595.1 Angustibacter peucedani | reverse complement strand
GCCACCGCGGCCGAGGCTGCCGCCTGCAGGTCCGGCGCGCCGATGCCGCCGCCGGCGCCGTGGCCGAGCAGCAGCGTGCCGACGGCGGACGCCGGCCGCCGCACGTGCGCGCGGGCCAGGCCGACCGGGGTGTCGACGTCGACCACGCGGCTCGTCACCCTCACGCGGGCTCCCCCAGCACCTCGCCGGTCATCGGGTCGACGACGCCGACGAGCTCGGCCAGGGCGGCCGGCTCGAGCAGCTCGGGACCGGTGTTGCGCACGTCGCCGACGCGGCGCGAGACCGGGTAGGCCTCGAACCGCCCCGGCTCGACGGGCGCGAGCAGGTCGCGGACGTCGTCCGGCGCGGTGAGCGCGGGGTCGAGCCAGGCGTCCCAGCGCTCGCGCGGCAGGACGACGGGCATCCGGTCGTGCAGCCGGTCGAGGCCGGGCTCGGCGGCCGTCGTGACGATCGTGAACGTCGCGAGCCACGCCGCGGGGTCGTCGTCCGCGAGCTCGCGGTCCTTCCAGAACTCGTAGAGGCCGGCGAAGACGAGCGGGCCGCCGTCGGCGAGGTGGGTGAAGAACGGCTGCTTGCGCGGCTTGCCCTTGGCGTCGGTGGCGGTCGGGCTGGTCTGCCACTCGTACCAGCCGTCGGCCGGCACCAGGCAGCGGCGGGCGGCGGCGGCGCGCTTGAAACCGGGCTTGTCGAGCAGCGTCTCGGCCCGCGCGTTGATCATCTTGTAGCCGACCGAGCGGTCCTTGGCCCAGGACGGCACCAGGCCCCACGTGAGCAGGCGCAGCTGGCGGACCGGGGCGGCGTCGGGCTCGTCGCGCGGCGCGCGCTCGAGCACCACGGGCGGCGTGTGCGTCGGCGCGACGTTGTAGTCGGCGCGCACCTCGCCGCCGCTCTGGTCGGACGCCACCTCGAGCTCCTCGACGAGGTCGTCCGGGATGGCGCTGGCCGCGTACCTCCCGCACATGGGCCCCAGCCTGCCACCCGGCACCGACGGGCACCCGGGTCGCGCGGCCCGCGGCGGGTCGGCAGGATGGAGCTGTCCGCCGACCAGGAGGCCCGCCATGTCCGTCGTCCGCCGTATCGCCCGCCCGATGCTCGCCGCGATGTTCGTCGAGGGCGGCCTCGACCAGCTGCGCCACCCCGCGGCCAAGGCGAAGGCGGCCGCGCCCGTCGTCGAGAAGCTCGCCCCGGTCCTCGGCCTGCCCGACGACCCCGAGCTGCTGGTGCGGGCCAACGGCGCCGCCATGGTCGGCGCCGGCGCCCTGCTGGCCACCGGCCGCCTCCCCCGCCTGTCGGCCGCGGTGCTCGCTGCGTCGCTCGTGCCGACGACCGTGGCGGGGCACCGGTTCTGGCAGGCCGACGACCCGGCGCAGCGCACCCAGCAGAAGCTGCACTTCTTCAAGAACGTCAGCATGCTCGGCGGCCTGCTGATCGCCGCGGTCGACACCGCGGGCAAGCCCGGTCTGCCCTGGCGCGCGCGCCGCGCCGCGAAGGACACCGCCCGCACCGCCCGGCTGGCCCGGCGCGAGGCGCGGCACGCCGCGCACGCCGCCCGCCG
>NZ_BAAGXY010000173.1:0-2533 GCF_054779595.1 Angustibacter peucedani | reverse complement strand
TGCAGGCCGTGGTCGACGACGACCGCACCGGCGCTCAGCCCGGCCCGCGGCGCCTCGAACGCCGTCGCGGCCGCGAGCGCCAGCGAGTCGGCGCCACCGCTGACCCCGACGAGCACGAGCCCGCCCGCCCGGACGTCGGCCAGCGCGGCGCGCACCGCGACGCGCACGGCGGCGACGGCGGGGTCCGGGCCGGTCACGGCGCCAGCGTAGGTGCAGGGGGCGGCGCGTCCGCCCCGATCAGCCGTGCACCCGGCGCACCCAGGCCCGCGGGTCGGCGACCTCCTCGGGCGAGGGCAGCGTCTGGGGCGAGGTCCACACCTGGTTGAAGCCCTCCATGCCCACCTGCTCGACGACGCCGCGCACGAACCGCGCGCCGTCGCGGTACTGGCGCATCTTGTCCTCCAGGCCGAGCAGCCGCCGCAGCAGCCGGTCGAACGGGTCGACGCCGGCCCGGCGGGCCGTGAACCGGGCGCGGATCGTCGCCACCGACGGCACGACCTCGGGGCCGACCTCGTCCATGACGACGTCCGCGTGCCCCTCGAGCAGGGACATGATGGCCACGACGCCGCGCAGCCGCTCGCGCTGGGCCGGGCTGGCGAACAGGTCGACCAGCGAGCCGCCCTGGCCGCGCAGCACCTCGGGCAGCCGGCGGGCGGCGTCCTCGAGGGTGCTGACCAGGCTGGCCGGGTCCGGGGCGAGGTCGCCGGCCAGCGACGTCGCCTGGTCGAGCAGGTGCTGGCGCAGCCACGGCACGGCCGTGAACTGCACGCGGTGGGTCTCCTCGTGCAGGCACACCCAGAGCCGGAAGTCGTGCGGGTCGACGCCCATCTCGCGCTCGACGTGCACGAGGTTGGGGGCGACGAGCAGCAGCCGCGGCGTGCCGCCGGGCGCGATGTCGTACTGCCCCAGCACCTTGCTCGACAAGAAGGCGAGCAGGCCGCCGGCCTCGGCGCCGGTGACCTTGCCGCCCACCGCGGCCAGGACGGCGTTGGGCTGGCCCGGACGGCGGTCGGCCAGCTTCGTGACGACCGGCGCGAGCATGGCGCGCAGCGTCTGCAGGTTGGCCTCGACCCAGCGCGGCCGGTCGACCACGAGCACCACGGGGTCGTCGTCGCGCGCCTCGAGACCGGTGATGGCCCGCACGTGGGGGCGGGCGGCCACGGCGCTCGCGCGCAGCTCGGCGACGACGTCCGCGGCCTCGGCGGCGTCGACCACCGGACCGGGGCGGGCCAGGCGGCGGGCCGTCGCCGCCGCCAGGTCCCAGTCGACCAGTCGGTCCAGCAGCTCCTCGCTCATGCGGGCGATCCTCCCGGTGCGCTCGTCCGGCCGCGACCCGAGCCGGGTGGATCAGCGGCAGCCGCAGGCGGCGAGCGCCGCGGCCACCTGGTCCGACGCGCGGCGGGCCGCGATCGTGCCCCCGGCGGGCACGCGGTCGGCCATGAGCACGAAGACGAGCAGCCGGCCGTCGCGGTCGACGGTCGTGCCGGCCAGCGTGCTGACGCCGGTGAGCGTGCCGGTCTTGGCCCGCACCACGCCGGCCGCCGCGTGCGTCGCCGGCCGGTCGAAGCGCTCGGCGAGGGTGCCGCTGAAGCCGGCCACCGGCAGGCCGGCCAGCAGCGGACGCAGCCGCGGCTGGTCGGGTCCGGCCGCGAGCGCGAGCACGGCGGCGAGCACCTCCGGCGGGATCCGGCTGCCCTGCCCGAGCCCGCTGCCGTCGGCGATCGTGGTCGTGCCGGTCTGCACGCCGAGCGCCTGGACGGCGTCGAGCACGGCGAGGGCGGAGTCCTCGAAGGTCGTCGGCCTTCCCATCGCGTGCGCGGTGAGCTTGGCCATGACCTCGGCCAGCGCGTTGTCGCTCTCGGTCAGGGCGGTGTCCAGCACCTCGGCGACCGTCGCCGACCGCACCTCGCCGAGCACGGTCGCCCCGCCGTCCGCCTTGGTGCGGGCCGTCGTCCCGGCGACGGTGACGCCCTGGCGGCGCAGCGCCTGCGCGAAGGCCGTGGCCGCCGACGCCGACGGGTCGACCGGACCGGGGTGGCCGGGCAGGGCGCGGTCGCGGCCCAGGCCGAGCGCGCTGACCCGGCCGGTGTAGCCCACCGCCACGTCGCCGGCGGCCCACGCCGGCGCGGTGTTCGGCCCCTCGAAGACCGTGTCGTCGAAGCGGACCACGACCCGGTGCCGGCCGTCGGCCGCCAGCGCCTTCGCGACCTGGGCCGCGAGGTCGGCCAGACCCGCGTGACCGACGACGCGGTCCTCGCGCGAGGCGCCGGTGCCGAGCAGCATGTCGCCGCCGCCGACGAGGACGACCTCGTCCGGGCTCGCGCCCTGCACCACGCGGGTGGGCAGCCGGGTGTCGCCGCCGACCGTGCTGAGCACGGCGGCCGCGGTCAGCAGCTTGGTGGTCGACGCCGGGACGCGCGGCTGCGCCGAGTCGCGGTCGAGCAGCACGTCGCCGGTGGCGGCGTCGACGACCACGGCGGCGACGTCCGGCCCGAGGGCGGTGCTGCGCAGCTGCGGCGCGAGGGCGCGGCCC
>NZ_BAAGXY010000172.1:0-1200 GCF_054779595.1 Angustibacter peucedani | reverse complement strand
GGGCCTGGCCCGGCTGTCCGGCCAGGTCGGCGCCCGCCGCAGCGGGATCGCGGCCGCCGAGGTCGAGGCCGGCCGGCTGGCCTCGGCCCTGACCGAGGCCGAGGCCCGCGGCACCGAGGCCGAGCGCGAGTTCACCGGGCTGGAGTCGCAGGTCGCCGGCGTCGAGCGCGGCGACCAGGGCCTGGACGCCGAGCACGAGCAGGCCAGCGCCGCGCTCGAGCGCGCCGAGGCCGAGGTCGAGCGGCTGCGCGAGAGCGAGCGGGCCGCCGAGCGCGAGCGCGCCACCTGGACCGCCCGCCGCGAGGCGCTCGAGCTGGGCCTGGCCCGCAAGGACGGCGGCGGCGCGCTGCTCGCCGCCAGCGACCGGGTCAGCGGCGTGCTCGGCTCGGTCGCCACCCTGCTCACGGTCGAGGGCGGTCACGAGCAGGCGGTCGCGGCCGCGCTCGGTGCCGCGGCCGACGCCGTGGCGGTCGACTCCCTGGACGCCGCCGTGGGCGCGCTGCGCCTGCTGCGCTCGGCCGACGCCGGTCAGGCCGGCCTCGTCGTCGGCGGCACCCGCTCGGCGCTCGACGACCCCGCCCGCTGGCCGGCCCTGCCGGACGGCGCCCGCTGGGCCCGCGAGCTCGTCCAGGCCCCCGACTCCGTGCGCGCGGCGCTGGAGCAGCTGCTCACCCGGGTCGCCGTCGTCCGCGACCTCGAGGCCGACAAGGCGCTGGTGCGCGCGCTGCCCGACTGCACGGCCGTCACCCCGGACGGCGACGTGCTGGCTCCCGGGCTGGTGCGCGGCGGGTCCGCGAGCGCGCCCAGCCTGCTCGAGGTGCAGGCCGCGGCCGACGAGGCCGGCGACGCGGCGGCCGCCGCCACGCACCGGGCCGAGCAGGCGCGGTTCGCCCTCGCCGCGGCCCAGCGCGAGGCCGAGCAGTCCCTCGAGCGGGTCGAGGCCGCGCTGGAGCGTCTGCACGACTCCGACGCGCAGCACGCCGCCGTCGCCGAGCGCCTCGGCCAGCTCGGTGCGGCCGTGCGGTCCGCCCACGCCGAGGCCGAGCGCCTGCGGCGTTCGGCGCAGGCGGCCGAGGATGCGTTGGTCGCCGACCGCGAGGCCCTGGCCGAGCGCGAGCAGCGGCTCGCGACCGCCGAGGCCGAGCTCGAGCTGCGCGGCGAGCCGTCCACGGACGAGCGCGACGAGCGCGACGCGCAGGC
>NZ_BAAGXY010000171.1:0-577 GCF_054779595.1 Angustibacter peucedani | reverse complement strand
GTGATGAATACCTGAGGAGCAGCACCTTCAGAGGCACCGCCTGACACTGCGCGAACCCCAAGTGAACCATCAGCTGCCCGAGTCAATGGCATGATCGCTTCTGGTCCTGCCTCACCCATTACTCCGGCACCTTTCGCGAATGCGAAAAAAGTAGGATTATCGACTACCTGGCCGCTATAGGCACTTAAGTCTGAGGAGGAATAAACGCCGCCTTTGGCATTGAACTGGAAATTGCTCCCATAATCGGCAATCGCTGTCCCTGAGCTGCCTGCCGTACTTCCCCCAACACCGCCAAGTACACTCGAACCAACCCCCATAATTGAACTCAGGATTGTATTTGTTACGAGCGCCTGTGCTGCCATATCGACGAGGTTTTGAATTATCGACTGAGTAAGCGTGGAGAAGAGGTTGATCACGCCCTCTTTAAAGGTCTGCGTTTTAGTCAGCAGCCCCGTCAGGACATTAGTGGTTCGCTCCCGGGTAGCCTCAACCAGTCCGATCGCCAGATTATTGAATACACTCTGTGAGCGATATAATTCCAGCGCGGTCTGATACTGTGCATCAGCAGAATCTTTAC
>NZ_BAAGXY010000170.1:0-2901 GCF_054779595.1 Angustibacter peucedani | reverse complement strand
GCCGGAGGTGCCGGTCCAGCTCACCGCACCGGACTCGAAGCCGGGGTTCTGCAGCAGGTTGGTGCCGCCGCCCCCGCCGCCGCCACCACCGGTGCAGGTGGCCGTGCCGGCCGGGACGGACAGCGCGTCCCAGACCTTCGCGACCGCGGTGCACTGGGTGCTGCTGGCGCCGTACAGGTCGATGGCCGCCTTGATGGTGCTGTTGCGGGCCATCGGGTAGGTCTCGGTCGAGACCATGTACGTGGTGAGCGCGCGGTACCAGACCTTCTCGGCGGCGGCGCGGCCGATGCCGGTCACGGTCGAGCCGTTGCAGGTCGGGCTGTTGTACGAGACGCCGTTGATCGTCTTGGCGCCCGAGCCCTCCGAGGCGAGGTAGAACCAGTGGTTGCCGACGCCGCTCGAGTAGTGCGGGTCGAGGTTCTTGGTGGAGGTCGACCAGCAGTCGACGCTGCCGCCGTCCTTGCTCGGCTTGTCCATGTAGCGCAGCGGCGTGCCGTTGCCGTTGATGTTGATCTTCTCGCCGATGAGGTAGTCGCCGACGTCCGTCGCGTTATTCTCGTAGAACTCCACGGCGGTGCCGAAGATGTCGCTCGTCGCCTCGTTCAGGCCACCGGCGTCACCGGTGTAGTCGAGCCCGGCGGTGTTCTCGGTGACGCCGTGGCTCATCTCGTGGCCCGCGACGTCGATCTCGACGAGCGGGTGCGTGTTGCCCGAGCCGTCGCCGTAGGTCATCTGCGTGCCGTCCCAGAACGCGTTGACGTACGCGTTGCCGTAGTGGACGCGCGAGCGGACACCCGTGCCGTTGTTGAAGATGCCGTTCCGCGCGTGGACGTTCTTGTAGTAGTCCCACGTCGCGGCCGCGCCGTAGTGGGCGTCCGCGGCGGCCGACGCGCGGTCGCTGGCGGCGTTGTTGCCCCACACGTTGTCGGTGTCGGTGAACGTCGTGCCGTTGCCGGACGTCGCGCCCTTGAGGTCGGTGGTGGTGCCGTTGCCGCGAGCGCCGTCGACCATGGTGTAGCTGGAGCCGCTGCCGCTCGTGGTGATCGACACGTTGCCGGAGTAGATCGTCTTGCCGGTGCCCTCGGCGGTCTCGATCTCGTCGTAGGACGCGAGCGCCTTGCCGGTCCTGGCGTCGACGTAGGTGTGCAGACGGGTGGGCGTCTGGTCGGCCTTGACGCCCTCGGTGACCACGTCGTAGGCTAGGCGCGGGGTGGCGCCGGCCGCGTAGACGACGAGCTCGGACGTCGAGGACTCGCCCTTGGCCTTGGCCAGGGACTGCCCGGTGCTGCGCGCGGAGGACGCGGCGACGGCGGGGGTCGTGGAGGCCACGGCCACCTTGCCCGAGCCGGCCTTGTCGACGCCCTTGAGCGCACCGGCCTTCGTCTCGTGGACGACGAGGTCGCCGCCCACCACGCGCAGGCCGTCGAACGTGCGGGTGTAGCGCACGTGCGTCGTCCCGTCGGCGTCGGTGATCGCGTCCTTGACCGTGAGCTGCTCGCCGGAGCCGAGGCCCAGGCTCTTCGCGACGGCGGGCGCCTGCTGCTGCTCGCTGCGGATCAGCGACGCCCGGGCTGCTGCCAGGCCGGGGTTGCCGGCCTGCGTGGCCGCGCTCGCGCCGATCGGCGCGGCCGCGACACCAGCGGCGGCCAGCGCGGCCACCGCTCCCATCGTGGTCACTCTCTTCAACTCAGCACTCCTGTCTGCTCGGCCCGCCCGCTCGTGCGGGAGGACCTGTTCGGACGTACCGGAGTCCGGGCTCGGACGAAGGGCTGCAGGGCGTGTCGACCGGCTGCCCCCGAGGTGGACGGCCAGACTGTGACCGCTGCCCCGGATCGCGCACAAGCCTTGACAGCGTGGTCCGTTTTGTGCGGTATAAGACTTTTGACTGTCCCTTGACCAAGAAATGGACGAGCCCAGGTCACCGGGTCAGGAGCCGGTGGTCGCGCGGTGGTGCTGCGGTGGTCAGCCGCCGACGCAGAGGCCGCCCAGGCCGACGACGCAGCCGGACGTCGAGACGCTCGCGGTGATCGGGCCGAGCGTCGCCTCGACCGGCGGGATCGTCAGCGTGGGCTGACCGCCGCCGGGGGGCGTCGTGACGCCGACGCCGGGCACGGTGACGCCCACGCCGGGCACCGACACCGTGACGCCGGGCACCGAGGCCTTCGGCGTGCTGGTGGCGCCGGGCAGGCCGCCGCCGGGGGCCTGGGTGGCCGCGGTCGACGGCACGCTCACCGAGGGCTTCGACGTCGCGCGCGGCCCGGCCACCGACCCGCCGCCCGTGGGGGCGGTCGAGGGTGCGCCGCCACCGCTCGCGGTCTGCCCGAGCTGCTGCTCGAGGTCGTTCCGGACGTCGGCGCACGGGCTGCCGCACGCGAGCGCCTGCTGCCACACGACGGTGTCGCCGGACTGCAGCAGCTCGAGCAGGCGGCGCAGCTCGGGACCGGACGCCGTGGGCATGAGCGGCGCGAGCGCCTTGAGCCGGCCCTGCGCCTGGGCGCTGGCGTCGGCGAGGGCCTGGAGCGCCTCGGGGTCGGCGTGGCCGCCGTCCCCGGCGAGCAGCACCCGCTGGGCGTCGGAGAGGTCGTCGGCCGCCTGGGTCAGCGCGACGTCGACGTCGGCCGAGCGCGGGTCGCCGGCGGCGACGAGCGCGTCGACCTCGTCGAGGCGGTGGTCGACCTGGGCCAGCAGCGCGCGGCCGCGGGCGACGTCATTGCCGGCCAGGCGCACCTGGGCCTGGCCGATGCCGAGCTTGACGTCGTAGAGCCGGTCGCCCGGCAGGGCGCGGCTGCTGAGGCCGCCGACCAGCACCGCCAGGCCGAGCACGCCGGCGGCGAGGCCGGGCACCAGGCCGCGCGGCAGGCGCAGCACCAGCTCGCGCCGCGGCCCGGGGGCCGGGCGGCG
>NZ_BAAGXY010000169.1:0-1279 GCF_054779595.1 Angustibacter peucedani | reverse complement strand
GGCTCGGGCAGCGGCTCGGGCTCCGGCGGCTCCGGCGGCTCCGGTGGCTCCGGCGGCTCCGGCGGCTCGGGCGGCGGCTCGGGCGGCGGCTCTGGCGGTGGGGGCGGTGGCGGCTCGAGCCAGGGCTCGTCGTCCGCCGGCCAGACCGCCGCGAGTTGGGCGCAGACCCAGCTCGGCAAGGACTACGAGTGGGCGGCCGACGGGCCGAGCACCTACGACTGCTCCGGGCTCACCATGCGCGCGTGGGAGCGGGCGGGCGTCTCGCTGCCGCACTCCTCGCAGATGCAGTACCAGGTGACGGCGCACGTGTCGTACGACGCGATCCGTCCGGGCGACCTCGTGTTCTACGGGTACAGCTCGTCCGACCCGGGCTCGATCCACCACGTCGGCATCTACATCGGCGGCGGGCAGATGGTGGAGGCGCCCTACACCGGGGCGCAGGTGCGGATCTCGTCCATCTGGCGCTCGGGCATGATGCCCTTCGCCGGCCGCCCCTGAGGAACGTCCGCCGCGGCGGGGTCAGGCGTGGGGCGGGTGGGCGCCGGGCGTGGTCTGGACGGCGGCGTGCGGGGGTGCGCTCTTGGCGCGCTCGTAGGACGCGACGACCTCAGCCTCGGCCTCGACGCGGCCGGCCCAGTGCGCGCCCTCGACGGACTTGCCGGGCTCGAGGTCCTTGTAGGTCTCGAAGAAGTGCTGGATCTCGAGGCGGTCGAACTCCGAGACGTCCTCAAGGTCCTGGATGTGCTTGAGCCGCGGGTCGCCCGCCGGCACGCACAGCAGCTTGTCGTCGCCGCCGGCCTCGTCGCGCATGTGGAACATCCCGATGGTGCGCGCCTTGATGAGGCAGCCCGGGAAGGTGGGCTCCTCAAGCAGCACCAGGGCGTCGAGCGGGTCGCCGTCCTCGCCGAGCGTGCCCTCGACGTAGCCGTAGTCGGCGGGGTACCGGGTCGAGGTGAACAGCATGCGGTCGAGGCGGATCCGACCGGTCTCGTGGTCGACCTCGTACTTGTTGCGCTGCCCCTTGGGGATCTCGATGGTGACGTCGAACTCCACGGCGGTCCCTCTTCCGGTGCTGGTCGGCGCGACGGCTAGGGTCGCGGTGTCCATGGTCCCGCACCGGGGGCCGCCCGTGCAGAGGGGGGTCGATGCCCCACGTCCGCCGCTGGCTGGCGGCTGCCGCCGTGCTGGCCGTGGCCGGGTACGCCGTGGCGGACGCCGACGACGTCGTGCCCGGGGTCCTGACGACCTCGACGACCGTCCCCGCGGCCGCCCGCCCCGC
>NZ_BAAGXY010000168.1:0-4309 GCF_054779595.1 Angustibacter peucedani | reverse complement strand
TGGCCGCGCGGCGCGGCGACCCGGCGCTGGTGCTGCCCGGCCGGGTGCAGCGCGTGCTCTCGGCCGGGTTCGGGGTCGACGCCGTCCAGCGGGTGCTCGTCGTGCGTCCGGTGCGCGCGCTGGCGCGGGTGGTCACCGCGGGCGACCGCGACGTGGTCGACGCGTACGTGCGGGGCAGCGCCACCACGAGCCGCTGGGCCGGGATCGCGTTGCGCCGCACCCAGACCGGCGTCTCGACGACCTACCTCACCTGGGTCGTGGTCGGCGCGGTCGCCGCCGCGCTGGTGGGGGTGGGGCTGCGATGAGCACGTTGCTGGTGCTGCTCGTCGGGCTGCCGCTGGGCGCGGCGCTGCTGCTGCTGCTCGCGCCGCGCACGCTCGGCGAGCAGCTGGGCCCCACCGTCGGCGTTGTCGTCAGCGGCGTCACGCTCGCGGTCGCGGCGCTCACCCTGGCGGCGCGACCGTGGACCGCCGGCGGCCCCGCGCTCGAGCTCGACGCACCCTGGATCCCCACGCTCGGCGTCCGGCTGCACCTGGCGCTCGACGGCATCAGCCTCCCGCTGGTGCTGCTCACCGCCGCGCTGGGCGTCGTGGTCACGGTGCACGTGATGCACCGCCCGCCGACGTCCGGGCGGGACGACGCCCCCGTCGGCTCGGTGCGCTCGCTCGTGGCCGCGCTGCTGGTCGTCGAGGGCGGAGCGCTCGCGACCTTCCTCGCCGCCGACCTGGTCGTGTTCTTCGTGGCCTTCGAGACGGTGCTCGTGCCGATGTGGGCGATCATCCGCTGGTGGGGCGACCCGCACGACGAGCCCGGACGACGCGACGCCGCCGCGCGCTTCGTGCTCTACACCGCGCTCGGCTCGGCGGTCATGCTGCTGGGCATCCTGGTCGTGGCGCTGGACTCCGGCACCACCGACCTGGTGCGGCTCGCGGCCGGCCACGGCGACTACATGAACCGCACCGTGCAGGTCGTCGCGGCCGCCCTGCTCGTCACCGGCCTCGCGGTCAAGGTGCCGGTCTGGCCGCTGCACACCTGGCTGCCCGCCGCGCACACCGCGGCGCCCACGGTGGGCTCGGTGCTGCTGGCCGGCGTGCTGCTGAAGATGGGCAGCTACGGCCTGGTGCGGGTCGTCGTCCCCGTGGTGCCGCAGGGGTTCTCGGCAGTCGCGCCCTACCTCGCGGTGTGCGGGGTCGTCGGCATCGTCTGGGGCGGGCTCGTCTGCCTCGTCGAGCGCGACCTGAAACGGCTGGTGGCGTTCTCGTCGGTGGCGCACATGGGGTTCGTGGCGCTCGGCATCTCGACCGGGACGGCGCAGGGGCTGCAGGGCGCGCTGTTCGCCAACGTCGCGCACGGCGTCATCACGGCGCTGCTCTTCCTCGTGGCCGGAGGCCTGAAGGACCGCGCCGGCAGCGGGCGGCTCGACCTCATCGGCGGCGGGCTGCGCGACGTCCGGCCGCGGCTGGGCGCGCTGCTCGCGGTGGCGTGCGTCGCCGGGCTCGGGCTGCCGGGGCTGGCCGGCTTCTGGGGCGAGCTGCTGGCCGTCTTCGGCGCGTGGCAGGCACCCGCCGGGTCGCACGACCGCGCCGGGTGGCAGGCGCTCGCCGTGGTGGCGGCGCTCGGCACGGCCCTGGCCGCCGCCTACCTGCTCCGCGTCCTGCGCACGGTCTGGCACGGCGTCCCGCCCGAACCCCTTGCGTCCGAAGATCCGGCCGCAATAGCGGCCGATCCTTCGGACGCGACGGCAGTGGAGCTGTGGGTGGGCGTGCCGCTGGTGGCCGCGACGCTGCTGCTCGGGCTGGTGCCCTGGCTGCTGCTGCGGCTGACCGAGCCGGGCGTCGAGGCGATCGTGGCGCTCGCGAGGGGGGCGGTCTGATGGGCGTTCCGTCCGTCGACTGGCTGGCGATCGCGCCGTGGCTGCTGCCCGGCGCGGGGTCGGTGGTGCTGCTCGGCGCCGACGCGCTGCTGCCCCGGCGGCTGACGCGCGGCCGGGTGCTCGACGTCCTGGCGGTGCTGCTCCTGCTGGCCGCGCTCGTCACCCTGGTGCCGCTGGCCGACGGCACGCGCGCGACGTTCTGCGCGACCGCCGACCGCTGCAGCTACGTGGCCGGGCACCTGACCTTCGCGGTGCAGCTGGTGGTGCTCGCAGCGGCCGTGGTCTGCCTGCTGCTGGCGCTCGCCGACCGCACGCTGCCCCGCGTCGAGCAGCTCGTGCTGCTGCTCGCGGCGACCGCTGGCGCCTGCGCCCTGGCCGGCGCGCGCGACCTGGCCACCCTGGCGGTCGCGCTCGAGACGGCCTCGCTGCCGCTCGTCGGCCTGGTCGCGCTGCGGCGCGACGGGCGGGGCGCCGAGGCCGGGCTGAAGCTGCTGCTCACCTCGGTGCTGTCGTTCGGGCTGCTCGCGCTGGGCATCGCGCTGGTCTACGCGTCCACCGGGTCGCTGCACCTGGGGACGCTGCCGTCGTCCGAGCTCGGCGACCTGCGGGTCGTGCACGGGCTCGGCCTCGCGCTCGTCGTCGCCGGTGCCGCCTTCAAGCTCTCGCTGGTGCCGTTCCACCTCTGGACGCCCGACACCTACGCCGGCGCCCCGCTGCCCGTCGCGGCCTTCCTGTCGACGGTGTCGAAGGCGGCCGGGCTCACGGCCGTCGTCCTGGTGCTCGCCGTCGGCGCCCCGGAGCGCAGCGTCGTCTGGGCCGCGCCCGTCGGGGCGGTCGCCGCCGTCACCATGACCGTCGGCAACCTCGTCGCGCTGCGCCAGCAGACCGCGCTGCGCCTGCTCGCGTGGTCGACCGTCGCGCAGGCCGGCTGGGTGCTGCTGCCGCTGGCCGGTGCGGTGGGAGCCGGGCGCATCCCGGGCGCGGTGTCGGCGTCCCTGGCCTACCTGCTCGCGTACGCCGTCGCCACGCTCACCGCGTTCGCGGTGCTGGCCCGCGAGTCCCGGCGGCACCCGGACGGCCCCCGCCACCGGCTCGCCGCGTACGCAGGCCTGTGGCGCAGCCAGCCGGCGCTCGCGCTGGTGCTCACCTTCGCGCTGCTCTGCCTGGCCGGGCTGCCTCCGGGCGTGATGGGCGTCGTGGCCAAGGTCGTCGCGCTGGTGCCTGTCGTCGGCGTCGAGGCCTGGTGGCTGGTCGCGGTGGCGGTGGTGAACGTCGTCCTCGGGGTGGCGGTCTACCTGCGCTGGGCGGTGCAGCTCTTCACGCCCGCCGCGGCGGCTCCCGACGCCGCAGCCGACGTCCCCGCCGACGGACCCCGCAGCCCGGTCTCGGGCCGGGTCGCGCTCTCGGTGGCGGCGGCGGGCTGCGTCGCGCTGTCGGTGCTGCCCGAGGGCCTGATCGGGCTGCTCGCCGGGACCCCGCTGCGCTGACCGGGTGGCCCGGGAACGCTGCCCACCCCCTCGCACGTTGGACCCCCTGGAACGGCACCCGCGCGACCGCGGACGACGAGAGGACGGGACGGCCACGATGGGCCACCAGCACTTCAACGGGCTGAAGACGACGCTGCTGCTCAGCGGCATCTTCGCGCTGCTGCTCGTCGTCGGGTCGGTGCTCGCGAACGGCCGCTTCATCTGGCTGTTCGCGTTGATCGGCGTCGCGATGACGGCGTACGGCTACTGGAACAGCGACAAGATCGCGATCCGCGCCATGCACGCGCACCCGGTGAGCGAGGCGGAGCAGCCGGCGATGTACCGCATCGTGCGCGAGCTCTCGACCGCCGCCCACCAGCCGATGCCGCGGCTGTTCGTCTCCCCGACCATGGCGCCCAACGCGTTCGCCACCGGCCGCAACCCGCGCAACGCCGCCGTCTGCTGCACCGAGGGGATCCTGCAGATCCTCGACGAGCGCGAGCTGCGCGGCGTCCTCGGGCACGAGCTGATGCACGTCTACAACCGCGACATCCTCACGTCGTCCGTGGCGGCGGCGCTGGGTGGCGTCATCACGTCCGTCGCGCAGATCGGGCTGTTCTTCGGCGGGGGCTTCGGCGGCGGGGACGACGACGACCGCCCCAACCCGTTCGCGATGATCCTCATCGCGCTGGCCGCACCGCTCGCCGCGACGCTGATCCAGCTGGCCATCAGCCGCACCCGCGAGTACGACGCGGACGAGGACGGCGCCACGCTCACCGGCGACCCGCTCGCCCTGGCCTCGGCGCTGCGCAAGCTCGAGCAGGGCACCCGTCAGCTGCCGCTGCCGCCCGACCGCGAGCTGGTGAACTCCAGCCACCTGTTCATCGCCAACCCGTTCCGGGGTGACGGGTTCTCGAAGCTGTTCAGCACCCACCCGCCGATGGCCGAGCGCATCGCCCGGCTCGAGTCC
>NZ_BAAGXY010000167.1:0-1127 GCF_054779595.1 Angustibacter peucedani | reverse complement strand
CGGGCTGGTCGCGCCGTGACCGTGACCGCCGGTGCACCCGCCCCGGCCGACGAGCGCGTGGACGACGGCGCCGCCGTGCGGCCCGGCGATCGACCCGGCGGGCCCACCCGACCCGGCCGGCTGCAGCGCTGGCGCTGGCCCCTGGGCATCGGCGCGCTCGTGCTCGCCGCCACGCTGGTGGGGCTGCTGCTCGCCCGACCCCAGGCCACCGGCGCGCTCGACCCCGAGAACCCGGCACCCGAGGGCGCCCGCGCCCTGGCCCAGGTGCTGCGCGACCACGGCGTCGAGGTGCGCGTGCGCACGCGGTTCTCCGACGTCCAGGCCGACCTCGGCCAGCGCTCCGGCGACGTGGCCGTCGTCGTCGCGCGACCCGAGCGCATGGGCGGCACCCGCCCGCACGACCTCGGCGAGCTCGTGGCCGCCGACCGTGCCGACCTGGTGCTCGTCGGCGCCGGCAACGGCGTGCTCACCGACCTCGACCTGCCGTTCGGGGCCACCGCGGCAGGCGACGTGAGCACGGTCGAGCCCGGCTGCGACGCCCCCGTGCCGACCCGGGCCGGCAGCGTGGTGATGGGCGACGTCGGCTACGCGCCGTTGTCGACCGGCGGGGTCCCGGACGTCGACGCCGTGAGCTCCTGCTACCCCGTCGACGCGGGCGGCGCCCGGCCGGCCGCCGCGTTCGTCGAGCTCGCGTACCGCGACGGCCGCCGCACGACGCTGCTCGGGCCGGGCGCGCCGCTGACCAACGACCGGCTCTCGGACGCCGGCGACGCCGCGCTCGCCGTCGGGGTGCTCGGCCGCCAGCCGCTGCTGGTCTGGTGGACGCCGGACCCGCTCGACGGCGGCCAGGCCGAGCCGCCCACCCTGACCGACCTGCTGCCGGACGGCGTGCGGTTCGCGGGGGTCCAGCTGCTGGTCGTGCTGGGCGTCGTGGTGCTCTGGCGCGGACGACGGCTGGGGCGCCTCGTGCCCGAGCGGCTGGCGGTCGTCGTCCGGGCGCTCGAGACGACCCAGGGCCGCGCGCAGCTCTACCGCAAGGCGCGCGCCCGCGGCCGCGCCGCGCAGGTGCTGCGCGCCGCCGCGGTGCGCCGGCTCGCGGTGCGGCTCGGCCTGGCCCGCACCGCCCC
>NZ_BAAGXY010000166.1:0-665 GCF_054779595.1 Angustibacter peucedani | reverse complement strand
CGAGGGCGGCGGCGGCGACGGCGGCGGCGAGCGCACCGGTCGCCAACGCCTGGGCCAGCACGACCCGGCGCACGTCGCGCGCCGTCCCCCCGGCGGCGGCCACGAGTGCGAGGTGGCGCCGCTGGCGCCGCACGCCGACCGCGAAGGCCGGACCGGCGAGCAGCACGACCTCGAGGACGATCGAGAAGACGACCATCACCAGCACGGCCCGGTCGCCGTTGCTGCCGGACCCCGTCATGCCCAGCTGCTCGGGGTCGGTGAGCGTCCGCTCCCAGTCGGCCGGCGGGTGCTCGACCACCGTGCGCGAGGTGACGACCAGCCCGTGCTGGTTGAGCTCGCGCACCTGCGTCCAGCTGATCGGCTGGGCGCCCCGCACCAGGTAGGTGTGGTTGACGTCGCCGTCCGGCACTCCCAGCACGGCCGCACCCGGTGGCGCGACGACCAGCGCCTCGTCGAAGACCGACGGCACCACGACGACGCCCACGACGCGAGCGGTGGCCTGCTTCCCGGTCTCGCCCTCGGCGTGGTCCGTGACCTCCACGTCCTTCCCGACGCCGAAGCCGTGCGCCGCCATCCAGGGCGACACCACGGCCTCAGAACCGTTGCGGGGCAACCGACCCGAGCGCATCATGCTGTAGCCACGCAGGTCGGACGACGCGAGGTCG
>NZ_BAAGXY010000165.1:0-545 GCF_054779595.1 Angustibacter peucedani | reverse complement strand
ATCCTAAGGTAGCGAAATTCCTTGTCGGGTAAGTTCCGACCTGCACGAATGGCGTAACGACTTCTCCGCTGTCTCAACCGCGAACTCGGCGAAATTGCACTACGAGTAAAGATGCTCGTTACGCGCAGCAGGACGGAAAGACCCCGGGACCTTTACTATAGCTTGGTATTGGTGTTCGGTACGGCTTGTGTAGGATAGGTGGGAGACTGCGAAGTCGGCACGCCAGTGTCGGTGGAGTCAACGTTGAAATACCACTCTGGTCGTTCTGGATATCTAACCTCGGTCCGTGATCCGGATCAGGGACAGTGCCTGGTGGGTAGTTTAACTGGGGCGGTTGCCTCCTAAAATGTAACGGAGGCGCTCAAAGGTTCCCTCAGCCTGGTTGGCAATCAGGTGGCGAGTGCAAGTGCACAAGGGAGCTTGACTGCGAGAGAGACATCTCGAGCAGGGACGAAAGTCGGAACTAGTGACCCGGCGGTGGCTTGTGGAAGCGCCGTCGCTCAACGGATAAAAGGTACCCCGGGGATAACAGGCTGATCTTGCCC
>NZ_BAAGXY010000164.1:0-764 GCF_054779595.1 Angustibacter peucedani | reverse complement strand
GCTGGCCGGGTTGCTGCTCGGCGGCGTCGCCCTGGTGCGGGTCGACGCGCTGCGCGAGACCGCGCTGCTGCTGCCGGTGGCCGCGCTGCTGGCGCTGCGTCGTCCGGGCTCGCGGGAACGGGCGGCGGCCGGGCCGCTCGTGGTCGGGCTCGCGGTCTCGACCGCCGTCGCGGCCGGGACGGCGGCCCTGCTGACCCGCCCGTACGTGGCCTCGATCAAGGGCTCGCTGCTGCCGCTGGGCGCCGCGCTGGTGCTGCTGGCTCTCGTGGCGGCCACGGTGCTGGCGCTGGGGCGGTCCGGACGACGGCTGCCGGTGCGGGCGCGGCTCGCGCTGCCGCGGCTGCTGCCGGCGCTGGTGGCGGTGGTCGGTCTGGCGCTCGCCTCGCGCCCGTTGTGGCAGACCGCGCGGCAGAGCGCCGCCGACCCCGGCTCGCGGGTGGTGGCCGGCCTGCAGCTGGCGCAGGGCCTGGCGGTCGACGGCGGTCGCACCTACGCTGAGCACAGCGCCGTCTGGGTCGTGTGGTGGGTCGGGCTGCCGGTGGCGCTGCTCGCGCTGGTCGGGGCCGTGGCCGCGGCGCACGTGCTCGGCCGCGCCTGGGCGGACGACGACGCGCTGCCGCCGTGGGCCGCGCCCGTGGTGGTCGCGATCGGCTCGACCGCCCTCACCCTCTACCGGCCGGGCATCACGCCGGACCACCCCTGGGCCGACCGCCGCCTGGTGCCGCTGGTGCTCCCGGCGGTGCTGCTGCTGGCGGTGGGACTGC
>NZ_BAAGXY010000163.1:0-1367 GCF_054779595.1 Angustibacter peucedani | reverse complement strand
CGGCCTGGCGGCCCGCGACCGCGGCGACCTCGAGCAGGCCGAGCAGGCGCTGCGCCGCGCGGTGCGGGCGGCCAGCCAGGCCGGCGACCGCTCGAGCGCGGCCGAGGCCCGCATGACCCTGTCGTTCGTGCTGCTGGACGCCGGGCAGACGGCCCAGGCGCTGCGGCAGTCGGCACGGGCGGCCGGCGACCTCGACGGCGTGGCCAGCCTGCGGCTGCAGGCCCAGCGCGCCCTGATCCAGCAGCGCTGCGGGCGGTTCAGCGAGGCCCTGGCCACCTACGACGCCGTCGTCCCGCAGCTGCACCGCGCGGCGGACGACGTGTGGGAGTCACGGGTGCTGAGCAACCGCGGGGTGCTGCGGGCGTTCCTCGGCGACCTCGACGGGGCCGAGCGCGACCTGACCCGCTCGCACGAGCTGCGGGTCGCGCTGGGGCGCGACCTCGAGGCGGCTCGCACCCTGTGGAACCTCGGCTGCCTGGCCCGCGAGCGCGGCGACGTCGTCCTGGCCCTGGAGCGGTTCGACGCCGCCGAGCCGGTCCTGGCCGCTCTGGGCGCTCCGGGTGGGCAGCACCACCTCGACCGGGCGTCGCTGCTGCTGTCGGTCGGGGTCGTGGGCGAGGCGCGCGAGCTGGCCGAGGCCGCCCGCGCCGCGTTCGCCGCGGCCGGCCAGGGGGCCGACCTGGTCGAGAGCGAGGTGCTGCTGGCCCGCATCGCGCTGCTCGAGCGCGAGGCCGAGCCGGCGGTCGAGCTGGCCCGCTCGGCCCGCGAGCACGCCGAGCGGCAGCGACGTCCCGGCTGGGTGCTGCTGGCCCGCCACCTCGAGGTGCTCGCGCTGGAGCTCGCCGGCGACGACGACCTGGCGCGCGCCGACCGGGCGGCCGAGCTGGCGCGGGCGCTCGGCGACGACCACTGGTCGGAGGCCGCCACCGACGCCCGGCTGGCCGCCGTGCGCATCGCGACGTCGCAGGGACGGGCGCAGCAGGCCGCCGACCTGCTGGGCCCGGCCGGGCGCGTGTCGTCCCGCGACCCCGCCATGGTGCGGCTGCGCCACCACCACGCGCTCGCGCTGCTGCGCCACCACGAGGGCGACGACCGGGCGGCCGCGGCCGCGGTCCGCTCGGGGCTCGCCGTGCTCGCCCGGCACCGCGCGGGTCTCGGCGCCAGCGACCTGCAGGCCCACCTGCCGGCGTTGGGCCAGGACCTCGCCCGTCTCGGCCTGCGGATCGCCCTCGACAGCGGCTCGCCGACCCGGCTGCTGCGCGAGGTCGAGCGCTGGCGCGGGCAGGACCTGCGCAGCCGCCCGGTGCGACCGCCGCGCGACCCCGACCTGCAGGCCGCCGTCGAGCGGTTGCGGCGGGCCACGTCCG
>NZ_BAAGXY010000162.1:0-1219 GCF_054779595.1 Angustibacter peucedani | reverse complement strand
CTAAGCCAGCGCATTCCCTACGGTGGCTATTACCGTGACCGTACCATCAAAATTCTGCGTTATAAGGATTTGATGTAATGGAAAGAAAAACCGTTATCAAACTCAGCGGCTCAATGGCTCAGCGATTTGGCAGGACACATCGCCGTGCACTAACGTCCGCCAGCGAAGTTTTCAGGGCGCTTTCTAACACCATTGACGGCTTTGATGCTTATCTGCGTGAAGCTCGGGCAAAGGGACTGGATTTTGTTATTTTCCGGGATCGTCGCAATATCGGGCACGAAGAGTTTGAACTCCTGGGGCCGGGTGATGAGTTAAGAATAATCCCTGTGATAAGGGGTAGTAAAAGAGCTGGCGTTTTCCAGGCGTTGCTCGGAACGGCTCTGGTCGCTGCTGCCATATGGATGCCGGGAGTTAGTATCGCAGCAAGTAACCTCATGTTTTCCGTTGGTGCCGCAATGGCCGTTGGCGGTGTAGTGCAAATGCTCTCTCCTCAGGTTTCAGGTCTGCGAATGCGTCAGGAACCTGATAACAAACCCTCCTATGCGTTTGGTGGTCCCGTTAACACGACGGCATCTGGCAATCCCGTCCCCCTGCTTTATGGGCAACGGGAAATTGGCGGCGCCATTATATCCGCCGGGGTTTATGCAGAAGATCAGCAATAAACCAAACCACGTACTGCAAGCCACCTGACGGTGGCTTTTTTATGGACGCGATATGACGACGACAATCATCAAAGGCCGCGGTAAAGGTGGCAGCAATCAGACCCGAACACCCGTTGAAGCACCGGACAGCATTCAGTCCATTGCAAGGGCAAAGGTGCTGATTGCGCTTGGAGAGGGTGAGTTCGCAGGCGGACTTGATGGTAAAAACATTTTTCTTGGTGACTCATCTTCGTACACGCCTCTTCAGAACGCCGACGGAAGTTATAACTTCAATAATGTGAAATATGAGTTCCGTTCCGGTACTCAGGACCAGGACTACATTCAGGGCTTCCCCGGCATTGAAAACGAACTTCAGGTTTCATACGAGCTGAAACAGGCTGTGCCGTACGTGCGCGCGGTATCCAACACGCAGCTCTCTGCGCTGCGAATTCGCCTGGGATGGCCAACTCTCTTGCTCCAGAAAAACAACGGCGACAAAGTCGGCACCCGCGTCGAGTATGCTATCGACCTTTCGGTCGATGGCGGGCCGTATGAAACGGTGGTTAACGGTGCTGTCG
>NZ_BAAGXY010000161.1:0-16224 GCF_054779595.1 Angustibacter peucedani | reverse complement strand
GTGATGGGCATGCAAGTTTAGGTTATCTAACCTAATGATATTTATAATTAATAACCATCCGATCCCACGGCGTGGGGCATGGATGGGGCAAACTCACTCAATTTCTGGTTGAGGATGAGTACCTGGTCCTGGTTATTTTCAGCCATCCAGGATCCGTACACCCGGTAAACCATTTGCGCGTCGGTGTGGCCCATTTGCTTCGCGATGAAGTTAGGGTTGGCGCCGGCAGCTAACGACCAGCATGCATACGTATGTCGGGACTGGTATGCTCTGCGATAACGAATCCCGGCGCGTCGCATTGCCGCTTCCCACGACTGGTTAATCGATCCCACTGCGTAATGATGCCCGGCACGGCCATTACGTGATGCGATCTGCGGGTTGAACACGAACGTGCATGGATGCACATCGGTACGGCCATATTCGCGCAGTTTCACCTCAACCTGATACTGCTTACCCAGGCGAGTTAACTCGGCCTGGCTCTTCAGCACGTCAATCGCCGGCTGAATGAGGTTGATGATACGGTCCGTCCCGGCCTCTGTTTTCGGAAGGGTGAACTCCTTCGTTAACGTGTGGTTCCGGCGGATCATCATCGTACCCGCTTTCAGGTCGATATCTTCCCAGGCCAGCGACACAAGTTCTCCGTGGCGCACGCCGGTGTAGACGGCAAGAGACCACATGTTTTTCAGTTGCTGGTGGGCGCAGGCGTTAATCAACCTGACAAACTCATCGCGCGTCAGCGGGTCAGGCTCGCATCGTGACCGCTTAAGCATGGCGATCCCGGTGAACGGATTCACCCGTACATAACCGCTATCAGCGGCAAACTTAAACATCCCGCCCATGGTCTTCATGTAGTTGTTGACCGTCCTGACTGAGCGACCCTTAACCGGCGTTTTCTGCCCGACTTTCAGCGTGTGATAACCGGTCAGCAATTCCTTCCTGATAAACAGCAGATCTTCCTGCGTTACCGCAGATACCAGCCTGTCCCCACCAATCCTGGGCACCATGTTGCGCGCTATAGATGCATAGCGTGACATCGCGTTGGTGCTGATCTCCATACGCTTCAGTTCAAGCCACTTGTTCGCCAGCTCCAGCACGGTGATTTCCTTGCTCTCCACCCCAAACCTTTTCAGGTTAGGCGAGTCTGGGAATTGCGCTGCATAGTTGAAGTTGCCGGTCTTAATCGAAAAGCACACCGACGCGCGCAGCTCGCCAGCGACCTTTCTGTTTTTTGGTGTATCCGGCACGCCGAGGCTTTCACGCACCCGGCTGCCTTTATAGATGAACCATATGCGGAGCGTACCGCCATGGTTTTCCACGCCTGTTGGGTATGCTGACTTAGCCATTATTCCCTCCTGACGTCCAAGAGCCCGCTAAGCATAAACGGATCTTCATTGGCGCGCACCCGGCTGTTTCTTTTTGAGGCTTTCAACCCACTGATCGATGGCTTTGTGGTTATACAAGCACTCGCTGTTTTCCTTTGGGATGCTGTCAGGCGACATGTGGACGTACTCCCTTCCACACAGCCAACTTTTCTTGCGGGCCCGCGCTATCGTTCCCGGGCGAAGCCCTGTCATTTTCACAAGCAGGTCTTCTGTCACCCACTCGCTGGGCACGATTTGAATGATTTCGCTCATGATCGCTCCTATGACATCGTTTTATAAAACTGCGGACCGTCTGGCGTGGCCGCGCGTAATTCGTTTTCCGGATGCACTGAATAATTTCGGTCGTCCCACCGCACCCAGAACTGCGGATGGTCGCCGTCCGGGTCCTGAAGGCTATCCACTACGCCATTAATACCGCCGGCCTTCTTCTGGACTAATGCGCCAACATTAAAAGCAGCCATTGCACACCTTCCGGTTCGTGAAGAAATGAGATGAAAGCGCCCAGCGCCATAAGTGCGGCGATGAGCCAGGTCATGGGGTTTAATTGCATGATTAACTCCCAAAAGAAAACCCGCTCAGTGGCGGGTTCTATTTAGGTGAGGCAGGGATGTGGCGAACGGTCTATTCGGGCATTAAAGCGAGGAAATCTTTTTTATAAAGTTCTTTCAATTCAGACATAACCTCGGCAGAGGCCATTTCATGGGTAAGCAAAGTTCTGCCCAGACGTTTCTCAGCATCCTGCTGAAAATCTGAAAAACTCCCGATCAATACCCCAGTGTAGCCAGTTAGGATGGTGCACTGCTGTTGTGTCAGTTTCATCTAATTCCTCCTTTATGATGTCGGTATTCTATCGCACTAAGTTTTCGCACCCAATAGCCAGCTCATAACTGGCTATCAGTTGCGTCATGGTTTGATGTGAAGGCGCGGCTCGCCGTCTTTCGGCTCCGGCCACTGGCGAGCCATATTCACCTTCAGCTTTTCTTCAAGCGCCGCGGTGATTTGCTCATCGGTGATACCGGCGCGCCGCTGTGCGTCCCACAGCAGGAACTGCATATCAGCCCATTCGCTGAGGTCGCCGGGATCGGCAGCAGCTTCCAGCGCCTCTTTCGACAGATGCTTCAGCGGCCCGACGGGGCCGACGTTGCCGAAGGTCTTTTCTGACCATTCAGCGTGGCGCCGCCGGATCAGGTTTCTGGTGAACTGCGATTTCTTCGATTCGTAAAATTTCACGCTCTCTCCTCACGCCGCACGCTGGGCGCGCAGCTTCTTCAGGTGTTCTGCTGTTTCTATTTCTTCGGCGATCCGCTCGGCCAGTGCTTTGGTCAGCGGTTCAAATTCGTGCTGAAAGCGGCCCATGCTGGCGATGCAGGTGCGACCGTTGCGGATGTAGTGGACTACTTCGTGGGTAGCGCGGAGTATTTTGCAGGGCGCGCCGTGGGGATCGGCGTACCAGGTATTAGGCTGGATTATCCTGAACATTGGCTGAATCCTGTAGAGTAAGGAATACGACCATCGCTGCTCTAAGTGGGTTGGCGTGAACATGCCCATCGCCGGAATAAATCATCTGAACATCGTCGCCAGTGGTCCCATCAACCGCGGTATCATCAGGAACGCAAAGCCACTCGTTGTCCGCATTGATCAGGCTTAGCTTGTGACCAACAATGATCGGCCATGCGTCAGCTACGTTGTTGCACGGGTCGAAGAAGAATTTGTTACCTGATTTATTCTTTGGCTTCTCGAATTCATATCGGCGCTCATCGCTCATGAAAATATCAGGAACGACTTCTTTGCAGCCTAATGCGAATGCCACAAGCTTATTAATATCTTTGTCAGTCAACTTGCTGTAATCCATCATATCCCCCTCTGCTTATTCTTCAGTTCGATAACAGATTGGCAATCCGCGCACGTCTGGCAGCCGGGCACGGCAGCGCGCCGCGGCTCGGGGATCGGTTCGTCGCATTCTTCACAACGTTCAGCTGATACAGCGTTGCGGTTGATCCGGTGAGCGGAAAGGGCGGCGTTACGCTGAAGCTCTTCAATCTCAGCTGCTGTGTCGATGATATCCAAGATTCACTCCTTAAAGTCTTCACCAGCCTTTTTCCCGGCTTTCCATGCCAGCCAGATAAGCGCTGTTACATCGTCTGAGGGTGCATCTTCTACACACCATCCAGTTTCTTTTTCGTACCAGTCTTTAAATTCCTGTGTCATTTCGTCCATAGTTATTCCTCGAAGAGTCGATTAATGCGGTTGAAGGTGAAGGCCAGCAATAAAAAAGGCCGCTTTAGCGACCTGTTGATGTGCGATTTCATGGCTGTATCCACCCTTTACCTTTGACGTGCTGAATAACGCCAAGCTTCCTGAGCGACTGGAGCCGGCGGTCAAGAATGCGGAAGACGTCCATCGGGTGCTTTCCTTCTGCTTCAGCAATGACGAGGCACTCCTGTCTGACGGAAGGGCTAAATAGCTCCGAAAACGAGGTTGGCTGAGCACCAATAGCGCTTAACACCTCACTATCCAGTTTTGCGTATTTGGTCACGATTCAACTCCGAAGCGGCGATTAAGCCGACCTGTGTATACGACGAACTCCAGGAGGCTAACTCCCAGAGCTTCAATTTTCTTGTGATGCTTGTTGATGATGGGAGGCACCGTTTCGTTCCAGTTAGGTTTTGGCTTCTTGCGCATGGCCTGCTGGATTTCCTCGGTGCAGCGGCGGCATGCGGTGCGGATGGCGTTTTCATTTGCTGGCGTTATGCGGCCTCCCGGCGGGCGAGAAGTTTCGCCCCGAAAGCCATCAGCTCGTCCCGGTCCACAGTTGCGAAGTGGCAGTGTGTACGCGGATACGGTCGCCAGATGATGAGCATACTGCCTTTGTTATTTCCCGAGACCGGCTTACCGGTGACCGGGTTGATAAAAGCCAGCCGCCCGGCGGTGATAAAGCGAACTTCGCTGGCGGTCTGGATAGCCTCCTTAAACCAGCCAACCGATGTGTCTGCCGGAACCAGCATGACCGTGCCGATCTGATTGTTGCTCTCGGCGGCAGCCTTCTTCACAAACGGCGTGATGTCGCTGTATGGCGGGTTCAGCCAGACGTAGCCTGGCACATTCAGGTAATCAGCCCACGGCGTTTCCAGCGTGTTCTGCTCGGAGGTGATGAACTTCCGGCACAGTGCGTTATGCGGAGCCGCGGCGGCATCCAACTGGAAGCAGAACTCAGCATCAAGAGAAGCGAAGAGGGCTGGTGGAGTACGCCAGAGGTCGCGCTGATCTGCTGGAGTATGGCTTCCTCCATATCCAGTGCGGATCGAAACTTGGCTTTCTTCTTCCTCGGGCTCCTCTACCTCTGGCTCTGGGTTATCATCCACTTCACACGTCAGGGCTTCGCAGCTTTCAGTGCATGAATTAGGGTCATATCCGCCGCCTCCTTTTATTGTTGCTGCAATATCTTCGCGTGAACTGTCAGAGAACATTGCGATCACGCTCTCCAGAGAATTGTTGCCGCGATACATGATTTTGTTTTCTTGCTGGCGTCGTTCCACAACCCTTACTGACGGGTCGGTAATAAGATTCCAGAAGTCAGCGGCGAGCTCAGGCTCGTCGCGTGCGGCGAGGGCGACCTTGTTTATCCCTTTTTTGATACAGAAAACACAGTTACCCAGGTGTTCTGGAATGCCTAGGTCAAATGGCTGATCCTTCCACCAGTCGAGAATGTCCTGCTTTTCGAAATCGCTTACATCTGCCAGATAACTAACGCCTTCTCGAGGCTTTAGCCTGCGCTGCTCGTCAACCCGAATACCAATCCATGTGTGATACTGGCCGAATGTTTCCCGGCAATATCTTTCGAAAACTTCCATTTTCATGGTCCGGGTGCAGAACGCGCCGTGGACGTATGGGGTGCCGTACTTTTCGCAGACATCTTTCCATGGCTGAAGATCAGGGCCGATATCATCAAGCGGTACCACCGAGTAACTGTTTGCCTTACCCAGTTCAGGGTTAACCTTTACACGGAGGCAGATCAGGTTAATCGACCATTCGCGCGCCAGCTTCTTGATGAACTCGTAGGTCCCTCTGTGCTCTGCCCCTGTGTCCATGTAGACATAGTGAACCTCTTCGCCAGACAGTCTCCTTTGCTCCATTAAATGGACGAGATAGGCCGAGGTTCTGCCGCCAGAGAAACTGACAACTTGAGGTATGCTCATGCCGCCTCCTGCCTTTCCCGATATTCCTCAGCGAGCCGCTGCGCCTTTAATGGATTGCTGACCACTTCACCCCATGGCATTAGCCAGCCGTTACCAATGAAGGGAAGGCACAGTGTGCCAACCCTGATGTCGTCGTGAGCGTGAGTCATAGGATGGACTCCATTTCGTCGATGTAGAGGCCCTGAGCAATCAGGCGGCGACGGCGGGCGGCACGTTCGATGCATTCCTGCCGCCTACCTTCCTGCGACTGCTCTATGGCGCGCCGGGTGAACAGCCGCGATTTACCCTGCGGTGTTACGACCTTTGGCTTTGTGACCAGGTCGAAAGTCCGGTCGCAGATGCCGTCCTCGTTGAGCCATTTCTCCGACTCAACTATCTGCGCTATCTGCCCGGTGCCGCGGGTGATGCCGTTCGCGACCCGGTTAAACTCGATGAGCGTTACGCCAAACTTCTCAGCGATTTCACTACCGGTGACCGGGCGGCCGCGCGTCTGAATCATCCATATAACGCGCTCACGGAGGCCGGAGAATTGCCCGGTTCGCCCGGGCCGGCGATAGAAGGGTGTGCGTTTCATTTCCACTGTTCCCCGAACGTGAAGCCGATCTCCGCCAGCGCCTCGTCCATCTTCTCGATGAACTCCGGAACCATTTCGTTGAAATCGGTCATGTACTGTGGATCCCGCTCAACGACGACGTGGTGAATACCTTCGCGCTTCATGCGCGGGTCATAGTTGGCAAAGAACCAAGCGTCTTTTCCGGTCACCCACATGCTGTACTGCACCTGGGCCATGTACTCGGACTTAATGGCCTCAAAACCGCCTAGGCGGAATTTCATGAAATCACGGGAGGTGAACGGGCATTTCAATTCGAGGCCGAAATCGTTACTGCAAAGGCCGTCAGGGGAGCACGCGGTGCGCATGCTCTCGTCACGGAACAGGATCGGAGACTCCGTGACTTTCACGTCGGTGGTGAACTCAAAGAGGGTGCGGGCGTCTTCCTCGTACTGCTTTCCCCATGCCAGCGCCTTGGCGTTAACCTCTGGCGCGACGCCGGTGCATACCTCGGCGAGCAAAGTGTGGAAGTAGGACATCTTCATTCCCGTCCATTTGGTGCCAGAGCGCGGCTTGGAAATGACATTGTGCACCTCAGAGGCGGTTATGACGCCGAGGCGTAGCCGGTGCCACGCCTCATCGCCCTGTTGGATAGTGGTTACGTCAATGCCGGTCCGGTCCAGGATGATTTCTGGTGTCATGCTGCCGCCTTAGCTTTTTTCTGAAGGAAGTTGAACCCTTTCTGTGCCTCTTCTTCAGTGAGGTCTGATGCCTCAAGAATTGGCCGCTTGAAGATGTCGCTGCACACAGGGAGGAAGTCTTGCTCCCAGTCTTTATTCAGCGATGTTAAGAGATCGGTGATCGCCTGAAGCGTTTCTTCGCTTGCGGCTGGTGGAAGCGCTTCAGTAGCGCTGCGGGGCGTGACGTCACGGATATCTACGTCCAGTGATTTGCCTTCCATTTCTTCAGCGGTAGGCTGCTGTCCAATTTCAGGCCATGCCTTACGCAATGCCTGGGCTTCTGCGCATTTCGCCAGTTGTCCATACGGGCGCTTTTTCCACATCGCGTTCGGCGCCGTGGTGTCGCGGCCGCCGGTGGCGTAGTTTTCAATCCAGTATTCTTTGGCGCTGAACTCGACGATTTCGCCGCTGGGCATGCGCTTATAAACGGTGTATTTGCACCACTGAGGGAAGGTCACCTCAACACCAGTAAGCGTCTGAGTTACGTCTGGACCAAACTCCGGCTCACGAGCCCCGGCATAATCGCCGGAGCGGTCTGCCTGAATGCGGTAAAGCCCGATCCCCGGCATGACCACGTCGCGCCAGTCTCCTTTACCTGTTTTCGAGTCTTTGACGTACATCGGAACGAGGTGGACAGGTTTTAGCAACGGATCCAGCTGGCGGGCGCGGCAGTAATCAAGCGCCATCATTACCGATTCGTCTTTGGCGCCAGGGTAGATGCTGTTCTTCAGAGCGCTCCAGGTGGAGACGTCGACGCCTATCTCCTGAAGCGACGTCGCTGTGATTGTTAATTCGTTTGCCATCGTTAATCCCCTCAAAAATTAAAACGGGCAGCCGGTACGGTGTTCCCAGTCGTATTCCGCCTGGGCGTAAGCAACTGCCGAAATGAAATCGTTGTAGGCCTCGCCAGCTTTATCGCTGCGAAGTCCTTCGTATGGGCTGGAGTCGATCGGGACCGTGAAGTGGAAGAGGCCGGACGGATCTTTTGGCATCATGTCGATGATTTGCTGCGCCCGGTCGCCGATCCACTTCTCCTTCTCGTCGGTGAGCTGCTGCTCAGCCCAGAGCCGATCTTCGATGCGGTCGTAAGTGAGGTATGCGTTCATGGTTGCCTCAGTAATGAATTTTCGCGCAGGGGATCAGGTCATCTTTCAGGGCGGTAAGCACTTCGATAGCCTGTTCGCGGGTTAAACTGGTGTTGCTGGTGAGCGCGTTAACGATGTTGGTGCCGACCGTCTTGCGGTGCTTCACATCAGCTTCACGTTTTGCCTGTTCGTCGGCGATGCGCTTCTGCTCAGCCAGGCGGACTGCTTCGGCCTGTTTTGCTTTCAGGCGCTCAGCCTCAACCGCCGCGGCTTTTTCGCGTTCCGCCCGCGCTTCTGCTTCCTGCTTCTCGCGTGCCGCACGCTGTTCCGCTTCGATGCGCTGGCGCTCCGCTAGTTCAGCGCGGGCTTTCTCTTCGGCTTCACGGCGCGCTGCGGCTTCAATCTCTGCTTTGTGCTTCGCTTCGGCATCGAGGCGGGCTTGTTCTGCCGCTTCGCGCATAATGCGTTCTTCGTGTTCACGCTGGGCCTGTTCCGCCAGACGGCGCTGCTCTTCGCGATCGCGGTCAAACTTGTCATTCATCAGAAGAGCCATTTCGTGGTCCGCTTCGATTTGCGCAGCGCGCTGGCGGTCAAACTCTTCGTTCATCTCCAGCGCTTCATCGTGCATCGCGTTCATAGCTTCTTCAGCCTTGATGCGTTCCTGTTCTGCTTCCCATTCGGTGAGTGGTCGGCGGGTGGCATCGCGCAGCTCGTCGCAGGCATCAACGAAGCGCTTAATTTCCGCCTCAGCAGGACGCACAGCCTCTTTCAGGCGCTTCAGGTACTCACGGCCCGGCTTTTCGATTGCCGTCTTGCTGCGGGACACCTGCGCTGCCAGAGAGGCGACACGGTCACGGCCTTTCTTCGTTGACAGGTCCGGCACTTCGTTTACTGCCTGGCGGATTTGCTCGAGGTAAGCATCAAGGCCACCCGCGATGTAAAGCGCTGGCGCCTGATCCGGTTTGATTTCGATGACAGCTAAGTCCGTTACTTCGCTCATGGTTTCTCCTGAAATTTGGATGTGCAGATCTCGCCCGCGTAATGCCAGGCCGATCGGTTGAATAGGGTGGTTAGTGCTGGATAGGGTTGCCGTGACCGTCCAGAAGAACGTCAATCACGCAGTCACTGAGGCGGATGATTTCTGCATCGGTGTGCAGGTATACCCATTTTCGCTCCTGGATGACTGCTGAAACGCGATAGGTGCGGCCTTCATGCATTGCCATCATGCCGGGCGTGACGCACTGGCGAATGAGCGGGGTGGTGCCGTAGTGGTTGATCATACCTTCACCTCAACCTGTTCCAGGAGGCCAGCGATATGCATCTGCCAGCGGTTAAGAGTGATCTGCTCCCGCGGGTTGGTTAGCGACGTTAGCCGCCATTCGTTATCGTTCATGGCACAGCGCTTTACGGTGTACTGCTTGCCGTTGTGGGTGACTGTCATGATGCCCCCCGGGCGCGAAGCATTGCGTCAGCTATCTGGTACGCTTCGGTTGCTGTGCGGTCATCGCTACACAACCAGTCAGGATTCGCTAATCGACCCTGCATAGCCTTGGCCGCGAAGTAGTCGCGCAACGTCATTCCCTGATTGCAATCCCTCCAAGCTGTGGCATCTGTCGCCTCCATAGGGAAAGCGTAGCCACCGTCATTTTTCTTACTCATAAATCCTCTTGGCCTTATCGCGGCGAACGGAACGGTTAATACAAGACTTCTGCGCTAATGGGCGGTGGATGGCCGCCGGTTGTCATAAATGGGCAGACTCGAAAATCTGCCTATGTATGGCCAATAAAAAACCCGCCGGAGCGGGTTAATCTTCTTCTTCTCTTTCAACCGCGTCGGCTAATGACTGATCAACTTCAATGGTCTGCATGAAACATTCGTCATCAACGTCTTCGTATTGCTCCCTGAAGCTATCGGCGAGAGTGGAAACTGGATTCCATCTCATACCGCCAGCTGCATGCTCCGCGTCACCATCTGATCCACAATCCCAAGTGGAACCATCAGGTTCTCGCTCTAAAAAACCGACACACTCTGTCTTCTGTGGATTCCAGACCAGAACAACTTTTGCCATCGCCTTACCCTCTGTCGTTACCCGCTGACGGGCGTAAAAAAGGCCGCCACTGGCAGCCTTAATCAATTTCTTCAACCGTGATTTTGCAAACAATGGCGTACCGCTTAACCGGGTCACCATCTGCGTCCTCTGGGCGTGCATATGAATCGCGTGTCATCAGATAACTGATGATGTCGCTAACCTCTGACATGTCAGGACGCTTCGTAAACAGAGCATCAGCACCAATAATTGCTATTGTCTCTTTCATACTTCACCTCATATGATTTGCCCGCTGATGCGGGAGAAATGCTAAAGATGCCCAAACTCTTTCATGAGCATCTCTTCGTTATGTTTAATCTTTCGAATGGCGTATTCGCCATGATGGAAAACGGCCGCCTCGTTAAAAGCACGCACCGCATCAATTTTTGTTTGGAAAGTACCGAGGGCTATTTGCTTCCTGTTAACCTTGATCTGCGCTCTCCAGCACCCATGACGCTTATCAATGCTGATCCCGATGTAACCGCTGGTGTTTGTTGATTTAATGGATACATTACGGCAGTTTTCCTCACGCTTAGCCTCTCTGAGGTTAACTAGGCGGTTGTCAGCTTTATCGCCGTTGATGTGGTCGATAAAACCTTCAGGCCAGTGTCCATGCACATAAAGCCATGCGAGCCTGTGAGCAAAGTATTGCTTTTGGTCGATCTGAAGTGGTCAACTAAAACTGGCCACGGCTTTAGAGTTTTTCCAGTATCGGTTTTCCGATTCGTTTGGGGGTAACCCACCGTTATAGTCATGCGGCCTTAGCGAACTGTAATACCCGACGATATAGTCTGTGATCGCATGAGCTGCTTCGCTAAAGTTTATATAGCCTGTCACTGGCACCCACTCGTTTTTCAGGCTTCTGAAGAAGCGTTCCATCGGGCTGTTATCCCAGCAGTTTCCGCGTCGGCTCATACTTTGCCTGATCCGGTAACGCCACAATAACTGCCGGAACTGCCTGCTTGTGTAGTGGCTACCCTGGTCACTGTGGAACATCACTCCCGCTGGTTTACCTCGGGCTTCCCACGCCATTTCCAGCGCTTTGATGGTTAGCTTGCTGTCCGGTGAGAATGACATTGCCCAGCCTACCGGTTTCCTGGCGAACAAATCGAGAACAACGGCGAGGTAAGCCCAGCGCCTGCCTGTCCAGATATACGTCACATCGCCGCACCACACCTGATTAGGCTCTGTCACTGCGAACTGTCGCTCAAGGTGATTTGGGATAGCGATGTGTTCATGGCCACCACGTTTATACCGGTGGGTGGGTTGCTGACAACTCACCAGCCCCAGTTCTTTCATGAGCCTGCCGGCAAGCCAGCGTCCCATTCTGAAACCTCTCAGGGTTGCCATAATGGCGATACTCCTCGCGCCAGCAGAGCCATGGCTAATGTTATGCAGCTCCAGAACCTGGCTACGTAATACAGCCCGCTTGCCGTCTGGCTTTTCGTGGCTTTTCACCCAGTATTTGTAGCTGCTGCGATGAACCCCGAACACGTGGCAGAGTGTGACCACAGGATACTGCGCTCTGAGTTTCTCGATTAACGAGAACTGTTCAGGGAGTCTGACATCAAGAGCGCGGTAGCCTTTTTTAATATGTCGTTTTCCATTTCAATGCGTTGTAGCTTTTTCTTTAGCTCACGTATTTCAATCTGTTCCGGGGTTATAGGGGAGGCTTTAGGTATTTTGCCCTGTCGTTCATCCCGTAACTGCTTTACCCATCGCGTCATGGTAGAAAGCCCCACGTCCATAGCACTGGCCGCAGCTGCAACGGTGTAGTTCTGATCAAGGACCAGTTGAGCGGATTCGCGTTTAAACTCTGCGCTGAAATTTCTTTTTTTCATTGGGACACCTGTATTGTTCTGAGATGAGCATATCACCTCTGTTCAGGTGGCCAAATTCAGTAAACCACTTCAATCAGGATCTTGATGTACCCGTAACTGGTTAGCGTCCCCGCATAAGGAGATTTATTGCGAGCGCCTTTGTTAAAGTTCCATTTGAAATGACCACTTTCAGGATCGTAAGTTAGGATTTTGCGGAGATACTCTTGGTTTAACTCAGGCCGCATAATTACCTCTCTGTTTGTTTACCGTCAGCCCCTCGCAGAGAGCTGCTGGTAAAGATTCCCCGATGTTCGGGAACTGAGCAGCAAACCATTCCGGTGCGGAGTCCTCTTCGTGTGCTATACCCGCCACGCGTTACACACCTGCCTCAATCCCATTGGGCGCCATTTCAATTTGCCAGGAGCGCTCCGGGTGATTTGCTGCTTGACTGAATTCTTAATGAGCAGGCGACTTGCTGTCCGCCGCTGGCTAACTTCGCTCAGCTGTCGATGTTTCGTTTCGATGGATTAAAGATACAGATAAAACTGTATTATCGTCAACAGACAAAACTGTATTTTATGGCGTGCGAAACATATGTTTCTGTATTTGTGGATAATTTATTTTCTGAGGACGAAAAAAAAACCGGCAGTAGCCGGTTTGTTCTGATGTTTGAGAGGGGGATTTAGCGTTTGCGGCGGTAAATGCGGTGCTCAATCATTACACCGATAATGGTTAAAGGCTGGTGATCGCTGTTAATGACAGGGTAATCATCATTGAGTGGGACCAGTTCAAAGTGCTGGCAGCCGAGAGGGTCTACCCATGTCGGACGGTATTTCTTGAAGGTCGCCTGTGTTCCGCCGTTCTTCGCGACAACAAATTCCCCAGGCGTTGGCTCAACCTCAGGGTCGACGATAATAACGTCTCCTGCCTTGAAATCTGGCTCCATTGAGTCGCCTTCAATGCGCAATGCAAAGGTGTGCTGGGACACATCCAGATCAGTGAGTATGTATTCAAGGCTGCCATCGAAAGCCTCGATAGGGTTTTTCTCAGCCAGTGCTCCTGCCTGTACATAGCTTATCAACGGAACTCTCCTGCTGTTGACCTCTGCCATCGGCATAAACGCGCCGCCGTTCATTAGCCAATCAGCATCGCATTTAAGCGCCTTGGCTATTCCAATTATATTACGTGGCTTGAGAGTTTTCCCATCTTCAATGCTCTGCCATGACTGCTGCCGAATACCGGCCTTCTCAGCAGCTTCTGTCTGGGTTAATCCCAGCTCAATTCTTTTTTGTTTAACGCGATCCGCAAGGCTCATAAATCCCTCTCTCTGTATGCCTTGATAGTCACAGTTAAAACTGTAATTGACAAACAGAAATAACTGTCACAGAATACAGATAAAACTGTGGAGGTGATATGGAAACAATTTCTCAACGCCTCAAGCAAAAACGTGAAGAGATGAATCTGTCTCAGGACCAGTTAGCAAAACTGGCTGGCATGAAACAGCAATCACTTCAGGCCATCGAGGCCGGGACTACTAAGCGTCCACGTTATTTGGTTGAGCTGGCTCGGGCTCTCAAATGTGAACCTGAATGGCTTCTTTTTGGCGATGAGCCGAATAAAACAACAGCCGCTTAACGGCGGCTCTAACCACGAAAGGGAAAGCAATGCATTCACTTGCGTATCAACAAGGTAACAAATTTTCGCCAACGGCGATGATTTACCAGAATCGCCGGGAACCTGATTCCTCGGCGTTAAACATCGATGGGATCCGCGCAGCCGTACGCGCCTGGGCAGCTGATTGCCGCAGCCGTGAATTTGTCGCCGCTCTGATTGTTGAAGAGTGGCGGGCAACCGGCGGCACCGGGCTGGATATCCCGACTGACTCACACCGCCAGATGCAGAAGGTGTTCCGCTGGATCGACGGAGACACCGAATATGCGGCCAACAACATTCGCCAGCTGGCGCCGGCAATCATGTCCGTCCTGCCG
Source organism: Angustibacter peucedani (assembly GCF_054779595.1). Lineage (NCBI taxonomy): Bacteria > Bacillati > Actinomycetota > Actinomycetes > Kineosporiales > Kineosporiaceae > Angustibacter > Angustibacter peucedani. The sequence continues at coordinate 2,377 of NZ_BAAGXY010000161.1, read as the reverse complement.
CTGGAGTATCGGCACCGCCTTCTTCCCGAGGACAGTTTCATGTCCCGCTTAGCTCGACTTGAGAAGGAAACGAGCGAGGCGAAAGTGGCCGTCGCGATGAACGCCCCGCGTCACCAGAAGCTCAAGGAACTCAGTGAGGGGATTGTAGAGATGTTCCGTGTCGACCCAGACCTGACCGCTCCGCTGATGGCCATGGTCACTTCGATGCTGGGGGTTATGTGAGAACTACAGAAATGGCGAAAGCCGGTCTGCGCGAACAGAGCCGACTTTCTGGTGCAAAAACGAGAGTAGTTGCAGGAGGAATAATGGCAAAAAATCCACGCTATTACCATACCGCTGTACATAAAAACATAACCCGCGACCGCTTCATCCGCTCGGTTAACCCGATTGTGGCAGAGAAGATGCGTGCCATCCTGGAAGAACTGAAACGTAAGGAGAGTGGCCGTGGGTAACGTATCCAATTTAGCCGAAGCCAGAGAGGCCAGAAGGCTCCAGAAACCGCGCACGAATGACGGTAAGGGGTTTGCCTTGCTGCACCGTAAAATTATGGATGTGCCGTTCTACAAGGACGCTGAGGCGGCTCATTTATGGGTTCACCTGCTCCTGCGCGCTAATCACGAACAGACACTGGTATCGACTGATGTCGGCGATGTGATCTGCGAACGCGGAGAGTTCATTACCGGGCGAAACACGCTGGCAATGGAAACGGGTTTGACCGCTGATCGCGTTAAATCACTGCTCCGTAAATTCCAGAATCTGGGCATGATCACCACCAAATCGAACAACCGTTTTACTGTTCTAAAAGTGGTCAAATATGACGAATATCAGTCAAATTTTTGTCCAGCCGATGTCCAGCCAGTGTCCAGCGCAAACGCAGTTATATCAATGCCTGTGGAGGTGGAGTGTCCAGCCGATGTCCAGCCAGTGTCCACAGATAACAATATATTAAATAACTTACTACCTAACGGTAGTAAGTATGTCGCAAATGACCAGAAACCCGCTGAAGAGAAAAAGTCCCGTTTGTCATGCGATGAAGTATGGCAATGCCTGAAAGACGAACTGCCTGAAGCTCGGGGATGGAGATGCCTCACTGATGAGCGACGCAATCTGATCCGCACCTTCTGGGGTAAGGCTAACAAGATTGCCCGCAACCTGGACGGAAAGCCGATGGATATGGACGGTTTCAGAAGCTATCTGCGCTACATCGCTCAGAACTGCCGCTGGATGCTTGAAGACCGACCAGACCAGAAATCCGGGAAGACCTGGCGCCGCATGAAATTCGATAAGTTCCTGACCGAAAAGCTCTACATCGAAGTGCGCGAGGGGGATCGTGATGACCGCTGATTTCATGGCTGTACCACAAAACCTCGAAGCAGAGCAGAGCGTTATCGGTGGCCTGCTGCTGGATGATGACAACAGCGAGCGAGTCCAGAAGGTTCTGGCGATGCTCAAGCCTGAGTCGTTCTACAGCCGACCTCACCAACTGATCTTTGCCGAGATGCGCCAGATGTTCCGAGACAACAAGCCAGTCGATGGCCTGACATTGTTCGACGCTCTTGAAGGCAAAGGGCTCGCGGAGCAGGCAGGTGGCTTTGCTTACCTTGCGGAGATCGCCAAGAACACTCCCAGCGCTGCAAACATCGTGGCTTACGCAGCATCAGTCCGGGAAGCCGCAATGGAGCGCTACGGTATTAACCGCCTGACTGAAGCTACTGAGCTGCTGTATTCCCGCAATGGCATGAGCGCTACGCAGAAGTACGAGGCCATTCAGGGTATTTTCACCCAGCTCGCAGACCATTCAAAAACCGGCAGCCGACGAGGGTTGAGATCGTTTGGCGAGGTTATGGATGACTGGGTAGCAGATCTGGAGAAACGCTTTGACCCTTCAGGCGAACAGCGCGGCATGAGCACCGGTATCCCGTCACTCGACCGGCTGCTGGCGCCGAAAGGTCTGGTTAAAGGCTCTCTGTTCGTAATTGGCGCAAGGCCAAAGATGGGCAAGACAACCCTGTATGGGCAGATGGCGATCAACTGCGCGGTTCGTGAGAAAAAGCCAGCGCTGATGTTCAGCCTGGAAATGCCAGGCGACCAGATCCTGGAAAAACTGGTTGGTCAGAAGTCCGGCATTAACCCGAGCATTTTTTACATGCCCGCCACGGATGACGCCGATGACCAGTACCAGGGCGACTACGACGGCGACTTTAAGAAGGCGATAGCAACAGCCGGGCGGCTGAGTGAAATCGACATGCTGTACATCGACGACACTCCGGGCCTGTCCCTGGCGCATATCGTTACCGAATGCCGTCGAATTAAGCGCGAGAAAGGCTGCGTAGGCATGATTCTGGTTGACTACCTGACGCTGATGTCTGCCGAAAAA
>NZ_BAAGXY010000160.1:0-5098 GCF_054779595.1 Angustibacter peucedani | reverse complement strand
CATCCCGGGCCGGCTCGGCAGCCCGGCGCGACCCACGGCGCCACCGCGACCGCCGGCGTACCGCGTACGCCGAGGACCGGACCGCTGCGTGCGGTGCGCGGTGCGCCCGCCGGCCAGCCGGGCGCGCAGCGGGGCGAGCGTGTCGCCGGTGACCCGGCCGCTCCACACGAGGTCCCACAACGCCTCGGCCAGCTGCTCGTCGTCGGTGGACCCGACCGCCTGCGACAGCGCCCGGAAGAAGAAGGCGCCGCCGCTCGACAGGGCGTCCAGCACGCCCTGGTGCACGGGCGACAGCTCGAGCTCGGCCGGCTCGGGCAGCGACAGGTGCGCGGTGTCGGCCAGGTGCAACGAGACCCAGCCGTCGTCGCCGGGCAGCGACCCGTGGCCGCACCACAGCACCTCGCCGGACGACGTCACCTCGTCCAGCAGCGCCGGCGACCAGTCGGTGACGCGGGCCGGCAGCACGAGGCTCTCGAGCGCGCTGGCGGGCAGCACCGCGCCGTCGAGCTGCTCGACCGCGCGCAGCAGCCCGGGCACTCCGCGGCCGGTGCGCGAGCGGGGACCGTCCATGCCCTGCCAGCGCGGCACGAAGCGGGCCAGGTCGCGGGCCGGGACCGGCTCGACCTGCTGGCGCAGCGCGGCCAGCGAGCGCCGGCGCAGCGAGCGCAGCACCTCGGCGTCGCAGAGCTCGATGCCCTGGCCGGCCGGGCGCAGCTCGCCCTCGACCAGCCGGCCGCTGGCGACCAGGCGGGTCGTGGCGGTGCCGGCCACGGCCGGGCCGAGGCCGAAGCGGGCTGCCACCTCGGCGACGGTGAACGGTCCGTGCGTGCGGGCGTAGCGGGACACCAGCTCGCCGAGCGGGTCGGCGACGGGAGCGAGGAACGCCTCGGGGATGCCCACGGGCAGCGGCACGCCGAGGGCGTCGCGCAACCGACCGGCGTCCTCGACCACGGCCCAGCGGTCGTCGCCGGCGATGCGCACCCGGATCACCCGGCGGCTGGCCTCGAGCCCCTCGAGCCAGCCGACGACCTCGGGCAGCTCGGCGGCACCGGAGCGCTCGTGCACCTCGGCGCTGCTGCTCGGGCCGAGCACGCGCAGCAGGTCAGCGACGTCCTCGGCGTGCCGCGCGGCCCGCTCGGGGGTCAGGTGCTGCAGCTCGCGCTCGGTGCGCTCGACCGCCTCGAGGTCGAGCAGGTCGCGCAGGGCCGCGCCCTCGCCGCGGCCGAGCAGTTCGGACAGCAGGGTCGGGTCGAGGGCGAGCGCGGCGGCGCGGCGCTCGGCCAGCGGCGAGTCGCCCTCGTAGAGGAACTGGGCGACGTAGCCGAACATCAGGCTGCGGGCGAACGGCGAGGGCTGGCTGGTCTCGATCTCGACGACCCGCACGCGACGGCTGGTGATGTCGCGCATTAGGTCGACCAGGCCGGGGACGTCGAACACGTCCTGCAGGCACTCGCGCACCGTCTCGAGGACGATCGGGAAGTCGGCGTACCCGCTCGCGACCTCCAGCAGCTGGGCGCTGCGCTGCCGCTGCTGCCACAACGGCTGGCGCTGGCCCGGACGACGGCGCGGCAGCAGCAGCGCGCGACCGGCGCACTCGCGGAACCGCGAGGCGAACAGCGCCGACCCGCCGATCTGCTCGGTCACGACGTCGTCGACGTCGTCGGGGTCGAGCGTGACGAGCGAGGCGACGTCGGGCGCCGGGCCGTCGCCGAGCTCGACGTCGGGCAGCCGCAGCACCAGGCCGTCGTCGCCGTGCATCGCCTGGACGTCGACGCCGTAGCGCTCCTGCATGCGCGCGCCGACCGCCAGCGCCCACGGAGCGTGGACGGGTGCGCCGAAGGGGGAGTGCACCACCACGCGCCAGTCGCCCAGCTCGTCGCGGAAGCGCTCAACCACGATCGTGCGGTCGTCGGGCACGTGCCCGCTCGCCTCGAGCTGCTCGGTCAGGTAGGCCAGCAGGTTGTCGGTCGCCCACTCGTCCAGACCGGCTTCGCGCACCCGGGCGCGGGCGGCCTCCGGCTCGAGCGCGGTGACCTCGCGGACGAACGCGCCGACGGCCCGGCCCAGCTCGGCGGGGCGGCCCAGCGCGTCGCCGTGCCAGAACGGCAGCTTGCCCGGCTGGCCGGGCGCCGGCGTGACCCGGACCTGGTCGTGCGTGATGTCCTCGATCCGCCAGGACGACGACCCGAGCGTGAACACGTCGCCGACCCGCGACTCGTAGACCATCTCCTCGTCGAGCTCGCCCACCCGTCGTCCGGGACCGTCGCCGGTCGCCAGGAACACGCCGTACAGCCCGCGGTCGGGGATCGTGCCGCCGCTGGTGACGGCGAGCCGCTGGGCGCCCGGCCGACCGGTGAGGACGTCGGTCTGCCGGTCCCACACCAGACGGGGTCGCAGCTCGGCGAACTCCTCGCTGGGGTAGCGGCCGGCCAGCATGTCGAGCACGGCCTCGAGGGCCGAGCGCGGCAGCGTCGCGAACGGCGCAGCGCGGCCGGCCAGGGCCGCCAGGTCGTCGACGGTCCAGTCGTCCATGGCGCACATCGCGACGACCTGCTGGGCCAGCACGTCCAGCGGGTTGGCCGGCACCCTCAGCTGCTCGATCGCCCCGGCCCGCATGCGTTCGACGACCACGGCCGTCTGCACCAGGTCGCCGCGGAACTTGGGAAAGAGCACGCCCCGCGAGACCGCCCCGACCTGGTGCCCGGCGCGGCCGACCCGCTGCAGCCCGGAGGCCACGCTGGGCGGCGACTCGACCTGCACCACGAGGTCGACGGCGCCCATGTCGATGCCGAGCTCGAGCGAGCTGGTGGCCACCACCGCGGGCAGCCGGCCGGCCTTGAGGTCGTCCTCGATGATCGCGCGCTGCTCCTTGCTGACCGAGCCGTGGTGCGCCCGCGCCAGCACGGGCGCCGCGCCGCTCGCAGTCCCGGCCTGGGCCATCACCTGCGCCGGCGCCCGCGTGACCGGAGGAGTGGCCGGCGGGACCGGCTCGTCGTCCGGACCCTCGAGGCGCTCGGCCCACACCTCGTTGAGCCGGGCGGTGAGGCGCTCGGCCAGCCGGCGCGAGTTGGCGAAGACCAGCGTCGAGCTGTGGTCGCTGATCAGGTCGACGACCCGCTCCTCGACGTGCGGCCAGATGGAGGCGCGCTGCGGGTCGCCGGCCGCCGGACCTGACAGGTCGTCGGTGGGCTCGCCGATGGCACCGAGGTCGGGCACCGGGACGACGACCCTCAGGTCGAGCTGCTTGTCGGCCGGCGGCTGCACCACCGTGACCGGTCGCCCGCCGGACAGGAACCGCGCCACCTCGTCGACCGGCCGCACCGTGGCCGACAGGCCGATCCGCTGGGCCGGCTGCGGCAGCAGCGCGTCCAGCCGCTCGAGCGTGAGCGCGAGGTGCGCGCCGCGCTTGGTGCCGGCGACGGCGTGCACCTCGTCCAGGATCACGGTCTGCACCCCGGCCAGCGCCTCGCGCGCCCGGGAGGTCAGCAGCAGGAACAGCGACTCGGGCGTGGTGATCAGGACGTCGGACGGCGTGCGCGCGAACGCCCGCCGGTCGGCCGCCGGGGTGTCGCCGGACCGCACGCCCACGGTGACCTGCGGGGCCGGCAGCCCCAGCCTCGACGCCGCGTGCCCGATACCGGTCAGCGGCGCGCGAAGGTTGCGCTCGACGTCGACGGCCAAGGCCTTGAGCGGCGAGACGTAGAGCACCCGGCAGCGCTGCAGGGCCTCGGCCGGCGCGGGCTCGCTGGCCAGCCGGTCGAGCGCCCACAAGAACGCCGACAACGTCTTGCCCGACCCGGTCGGCGCCACCACCAGGGCGTGCTGGCCGCCGCTGATCGCGTCCCACGCGCCCGCCTGGGCGGCCGTGGGCGCGGCGAACGCCCCCTCGAACCACGCACGGGTGGCGGGGGAGAACCGGTCGAGCACGTCGTCCACGCCCCTGATGGTGTCACCGAGGTCCGACATCGGCCCGCGTGCGATGCTGGCGGGCGTGCGGCACAGCGACTTCTGGCGGTTGATGGACGACGAGTTCGGGCCCGGCTACGCCCGCTCGGTCGCGCGCGACCAGGTGGTCTCGGGCCTCGGCGGGCGCACCGTCGACGAGGCGCTCGCGGCGCACGTCCCGCCTCGCGACGTCTGGTTCGCGCTCTGCGACCAGATGGACGTGCCGACCGAGCGGCGCTGGGGCGTCGAGGCCAAGCCCCGCCGCTGAGCGCCCGGTCGAGGCCTGCCGCCCCGGCTCAGTAGACCCAGACGGTGCGGCCGATGGGCGCCAGCCCCGACGACCACAGCATGTCGATCGCGCCGTTCGACAGCCGCACGCAGCCGTGCGAGGCGGGGTAGCCGGGCACGCTCGGCGAGCCGTGCAGCGCGTAGCCGCCGGTGAAGTACTTCGGCCGCCAGAGCGCGCCGAGGTGGCTGATCCGCTCGCCGTCGATCTGGCGCTGCACCGTGAACCGGCCCTCGGGCGTGGTGGCGACGTACGACTGGCCCTGCGAGGTGTACGGCTGGCCGCTGCCGGTCGAGGTGTTGAGCACCCACTTCAGCTGGCCGCCGACGACCACCATCACCACCTGGCGGGCCTTGTCGACCTCGACCGCCGAGCCCGAGCCGGTGCGGGGGTGCGGCCGCACGCCGGAGGTCAGCGCGGCCTTGGTCTTCGGGCCGAGGACGCCGTCGCGGCCCAGGCCGGCGGACTTCTGCAGCGCCATCACGGCCTGGCTGGTGAGGTACCCGTAGGTGCCGTCAGGGGTGCCAAGCCAGTAGCCCAGCGCGGTCAGCCGCTTCTGCGCCGCGAGCACGACCGGGCCCTTCATGCCCTCGCGCAGCGTGGTCTTCTCGGTGATCGGCGCCTTCGTCGGCGTCCCCGACGGGCTGGCCGTGCCGGTGGCGGTGGCGCTGGGCGAGCTCGTCGCGGTGGCGCTCGGCGAGGTGGTCGTGCCGGGGTCCGGCGCCGTCGTGGCCGGGGTGGTCGTGCTGGACGACGGTGGCGGCGTCTGGTCGGCCGTCGACGCCGGGCTCCGCGACGTCCCCTGCGCGGACGGCTCGCCGCCGAGCGGCCCGCAGGCGCTCGTGGCGGCGGCGACGGCCAGCGCGG
>NZ_BAAGXY010000159.1:327-580 GCF_054779595.1 Angustibacter peucedani | reverse complement strand
GGTTGTCGTCAGCTCGTGTCGTGAGATGTTGGGTTAAGTCCCGCAACGAGCGCAACCCTCATCCTTTGTTGCCAGCGGTTAGGCCGGGAACTCAAAGGAGACTGCCAGTGATAAACTGGAGGAAGGTGGGGATGACGTCAAATCATCATGCCCCTTACGAGTAGGGCTACACACGTGCTACAATGGCGCATACAAAGAGAAGCGACCTCGCGAGAGCAAGCGGACCTCATAAAGTGCGTCGTAGTCCGGATTG
>NZ_BAAGXY010000159.1:0-266 GCF_054779595.1 Angustibacter peucedani | reverse complement strand
CAAAGAGAAGCGACCTCGCGAGAGCAAGCGGACCTCATAAAGTGCGTCGTAGTTCGGATTGGGGTCTGCAACTCGACCCCATGAAGTCGGAGTCGCTAGTAATCGTGGATCAGAATGCCACGGTGAATACGTTCCCGGGCCTTGTACACACCGCCCGTCACACCATGGGAGTGGGTTGCAAAAGAAGTAGGTAGCTTAACCTTCGGGAGGGCGCTTACCACTTTGTGATTCATGACTGGGGTGAAGTCGTAACAAGGTAACCGTAG
>NZ_BAAGXY010000158.1:0-1219 GCF_054779595.1 Angustibacter peucedani | reverse complement strand
GCGGGCGCGTGCGCGCCACGCGGGCCTGGGCCTCGGTCGGCGGGCTGGCTGCGGCGGCCGGCCCGGTGCTGGGCGGCCTGCTCGTCGAGGCCAGCTGGCGCTGGATCTTCCTGGTCAACCTGCCGATCGGGCTGGTCGGCCTCGTCGCCGGGCGCCGCGCGCTCCCGCACCCGCCGGCGCACCCGCGCACCCCGCTGCCCGACCTGGTCGCCGCGGCGCTGGCCGTGGTCGGTGTCGGCGCCCTGGTCGCCGGCCTCCTGCAGGGACCGACCTGGGGCTGGACGTCGGGTGGCGTGCTCGGGCTGCTCGCGCTCGCCGTCGCGGCGGCCGGGGTCGTGGTGCGGCGGTGCCTCACCCACGCCGTGCCGCTCGTCGAGCCGACGCTCGCCCGGGCCCACGGGTTCGCCCGCGCCAACGCGGCGCTGTTCGCCTTCAGCGTCGCGTTCGCGATCATGCTGGTGTCGAACGCCCTGTGGTGCCAGCAGGTCTGGGGCTACAGCCCGCTGCGCACCGGCCTGGCGATGGTGCCGGGGCCGGCCCTGGTGCCGCTGGTGACGATCGCGTCGAGACGGCTCGTCGAGCGCGTGGGTCCCGGCGCCCTGGCGGCGGTCGGCAGCCTGCTGTTCGGGCTCGGCCTGGCCTGGCGGGCGCTGGTCGCCGACGCCGCGCCGTCCTACGTCGTCGACCTGCTGCCCAGCATGGTGGTCGGCGGGGCTGGCGTCGGGCTCGCCCTCGGCACCCTGATGGCCGCCGGGACGACGTCCCTGCCCGCCGCGAGCGCCGCCACCGGTTCTGCGCTGCTCAACGCATCGCGCCAGGTGGCCTCGGGCGTCGGCGTCGCGGTGCTCGTCACCGTGCTCACCGCGTGGCACCCCCCGGCCGCCGTCGACGCCTACCGCGCGGCCTGGTGGGCCGCGGCCGGCCTGAGCCTGCTGGCGGCGGTCGGGGGGCTGGCGGTGCACGCCGGACGTCGTCCGGCACCGCCCGCAGCCGCCGCGGTCGCCGAGCCGGCGGCGGTCACGCCGTGACCGTGCAGGTGGCGGTGACCTCCATCGACCGCACCTGGTTCTCGTGGGTCGGTGCGCACGGCGGGCTCGTGGCCAGCCACCTGGCGCGCGCGGCCTCCGACGCCGCGTCCCCCGACCTCGCGCTGCGCAGCCTCACCGCGCACTTCCTGCGACCGGTCGACGAGCGCCTGCTCGAGCTGGCCGCCACCCCG
>NZ_BAAGXY010000157.1:0-8086 GCF_054779595.1 Angustibacter peucedani | reverse complement strand
CTGGACGACCTCTTCGAGCGGGCCCGGCGGCAGCGGCGGGACGCGCTGCGCCGCGGCCGCCTGGACGGCACCGTGACCCGCGCCCAGGCGCTGCTCGACCAGGCGGTCGCCGCCGAGCGCGACGCCCTCCGGCAGGCCCAGGACGCCGACCCGGACGACCTCGACGCGCAGTTCGCGCAGTCGCGGCTGGACGCGCTGCCGCGCTCGACCGCGCGCGCCGTGCAGGAGCTGGCCGACTACGACTGGCGCAGCGACGAGGCCCGCGCCGACTACCAGCGCATCCTCGACGAGCTGCGCGGCGACGTCCTCGAGCAGCGGTTCGCCGGGATGAAGGAGGCGCTGCGCGGTGCCGACCCGGCGGTCGACCCCGAGGCCGCCGCTCGGCTGCGGTCGATGCTCACCGACCTCGACGACCTGCTCGGGCGGCACGCGCGCGGCGAGGACGTCGACGACGCGTTCGCGCAGTTCATGCAGCAGCACGGCGACTTCTTCCCCGAGCAGCCCGCGGACGTCGACGAGCTGGTCGACCTGCTGGCGCGCCGCGCGGCGGCGGGCGAGCGGCTGATGCGCTCGCTCAGCCCGGGCCAGCGCGAGGAGCTCGCCTCCCTGGTGCAGCAGGCGCTGGGCGACGCGGGCGTGGCCGAGCAGATGGCGTCGCTGTCGGAGTCGCTGCGGGCGCTGCGCCCCGACCTGCAGTGGGGTCGCGGCGAGCCGGGGCGCGGCGAGGAGCCGCTGGGGTACGGCGAGGCCACGAGCGTGCTGGGCGAGGTCGCCGAGCTCGACGACCTGCTCGAGCAGCTCGGCCAGCAGCACCCCGGTGCCACGCTGGACGACGTCGACCTGGACGCGGTCGAGCGCCAGCTCGGGCGCACGGCGGCCGACGACGTGCGTCGGCTCCAGCAGCTCGAGCGCGAGCTGCGGCGCCAGGGCTGGTTGCAGGGCTCGGCCGCGGACGCCGCGCTGAGCCCGAAGGCGTTGCGGCGCTTGGGGTCGACCGCCCTGCAGAAGGTCTTCGCCGACCTCGAGGCCGCGGGCCGCGGCACGCACGACGTGCGGTCGGCCGGCGCAGCTGGCGAGCGCACCGGGGCGTCACGTGCCTGGGAGTTCGGCGACGAGCAGCCGCTCGACGCGGTGCGCACGGTCGGGAACGCGTTGCGGCGCAACGCTTCTGTCAGTTCCGGGCCGATCGCGCTCGCCGTCGAGGACTTCGAGGTGGTCGAGACCGAGCGTCGGGCCGGCGCCGCGGTGGCGCTCTGCGTCGACCTGTCGTTCTCCATGGTCTCGGAGGGTCGGTGGGGGCCGATGAAGCAGACGGCCCTGGCGCTGTCGCACCTCGTCGCCACCCGGTTCCCGCAGGACGCGCTGCAGATCATCGGCTTCGGCCGCTACGCGATGCGCCTGACCACCGGCGAGCTCGCCGCGGTCGAGCCCGACTTCGTGCAGGGCACCAACCTGCAGCACGCGCTGCAGCTCGCACGCCACCACCTGCGCCGGCACAGCGACGCCGACCCCGTCGTCCTGGTCGTCACGGACGGCGAGCCGACCGCCCACCTCGAGGACGACGGCGAAGCGGTCTTCGCCTGGCCGTCGACGTCGGCGACGCTGCGGGCGACGGTCGCGGAGGTCGACCAGCTGACGCGCTACGGCGCGACGATGAACCTCTTCATGCTCGGCGAGGACCCCGGCCTGCGACGGTTCGTCGACGCCATGGCCCGGCGCAGCGGTGGGCGGGTGCTCACGCCGTCCGCGCACGACCTGGGTCGGTACGTGGTGAGCGACTACCTGCGGGCCCGCCGAGGACGTCGGCGAGGGCGCTGAGCGCGGGGGAGCAGCCGGCGTCCACCTTGACGGTCACGAGGTCGTCGCCGCGCGTGGGGCCCTGGTTGACGAGCACGACCGGGAGGCCGTCGCGTGCCGCCCGGCGGACGAAGCGCAGGCCGGACTGCACCGTCAGCGACGTGCCGGCGACGAGCAGGGCGTCGGCGCCCTCGACCCAGTCGTAGCACCGCTGCACGCGGTCCTTGGGGACGTTCTCGCCGAAGAACACGACGTGCGGCTTGTAGCTGCCGCGGCAGACCAGGCAGTGCGCCAGCCGGAAGCCCTCGACGTCCACGACCTCGGCGTCGCCGTCCGGCGCCGTGCGGGCGTCGTGGGTGCCCGCGCCGAAGCCCGGGTTCAGCTCGACCAGCCGTTCGTGCAGCGCCGCCCGGCTCGTGACCTCGCCGCAGCGCAGGCACACCACCTCGTCGATGCGGCCGTGCAGGTCGACGACCGCGCGACTGCCGGCCTCGGTGTGCAGGCCGTCGACGTTCTGGGTGATGAGCGCGTCGACGGCACCGGCGGCCTCGAGCCGGGCCAGCGCCCGGTGCCCGTCGTTCGGCCGGGCGCGGCGCATGCGGCCCCAGCCGACGTGGCTGCGCGCCCAGTAGCGCTGCTGGGCCACGTCTCCGGACACGAACTCCTGGAAGGTCATCGGCGCCCGGGGCACCGCCGTCGGCCCGCGGTAGTCGGGGATGCCGGAGTCGGTCGAGAGACCGGCTCCGGTCAGGGCCACCACGCGCCGGCCCTGGAGCAGCGCGACCGCGGCGTCGATCGACGGGTGCACGGTCCCAGGGTAGGCGGGCGTGCGAGGCTGGCGCGCGTGCGACCTCCCGGACCGTGGCGGCGACGCGTCCTCGACCAGCTGCTGGACGTCGTCCTCGACCGGGCGCCGGCCGGCCGGGCCCGGGTGGCCGTCGACGGCGTCGACGGCTCCGGCAAGACCGTGCTGGCCGACGAGCTCGCGGACCTGCTGGGCGCCCGCGGCCGGGCCGTCGTGCGGGCCAGCGAGGACGACTTCCACCGGACGCGGGTCGAGCGGTACCGGCTCGGGCGCACCTCGGCCGAGGGCTTCTACCGCGACTCCTACGACCTGCCGGTGCTGCGCCGCGACCTGCTGGAGCCGTGGGCACCCGGCGGGTCGGGCCGCTACCGCCGCCGGGCCCACGACCTGGTCACCGACGAGCGGCTCGAGCCGCGCTGGGAGCAGGCGCCCGACGACGCGCTGCTGCTGGTCGACGGGCTGTTCCTGCAGCGCCCCGAGCTGGCCGGGACGTTCGAGGTGACGGTGTTCGTCGACGTGCCGTTCGAGGTGACGTTCGCGCGGATGGCGGAGCGCGACGGCTGCGACCCCGATCCCGAGCACCCGGCGAACGCGCGGTACGTGGGGGCGCAGCGCCACTACCTGGCCGCGCACGACCCGCGCGGACGGGCCGACGTCCTGCTCGACAACGCCGACGCGCAGCGGCCGGTGCTGCGGCGTCCCTCAGCCGTCGGCTGAGCCCGGACGGCGGCCGTGGTCGGCCGCCTGCAGCGCCGGGGCAGTGGGGTCGCAGTGGTACCGGTCGGCGGTGTGGTCGGGCTCGCGCGGCGCGGACGTGCCGTCGGCGCCGGTGCCGTCGTCCGGCATCACCAGCGAGCGCGGGCCCACCAGCAGCGCCGACAGCACCCCGCCGAGCGCCAGCAGCACCGCGCAGCCCAGCATGGCGCGGGCGAAGCCGCGGTCGAGCAGCTGCGGGTCGCGGTAGGCCTGCTCGCCGATGCCGGCGGCCAGGGGCAGCACCGCCACCGCGAGCAGACCCGCGGTGCGGGCCACCGCGTTGTTGACCCCCGACGCCATGCCCGCGTGCCGCTGCGGGGCGGACGTCAGCACCGCCGTGGTCAGCGGCGCCACCGTGAGCGTCAGGCCCACGCCGAAGACGGCCACCGGGGGCAGGACGTCGGCGACGTAGCTCGCGCCCGGACCCACCTGGCGCAGCATCAGCATCGAGACCGCGCAGACCAGCGGGCCGACGGTCATGAACGGCCGCGGCCCGAAGCGCTGCGCCAGCGCGCCCACCCGGGCCGAGCCGGCCAGCATGAGCGCCGTGATGGGCAGCAGGGCGGCGCCGGCGGCGATGGGGGAGAAGCCCGACACCAGCTGCAGCTGCAGCGAGAGCGCGAAGAAGACGCCCGAGAGCGCCGCGTAGACCACGAGGGTGACGACGTTGGCCGCGGTGAACCGCGTCGAGGTGAAGATGTCGAGCGGCACCATCGGGTGCCGGCCACGCCGCTCGACGACCACGAAGGCGACGGCCACCGCGACGCCGACCACCAGCGCCACCGCCGGCACCGGACCCCAGCCGTCGGCGCCCCAGCGGATCAGCCCGTAGGTCAGCGCGGCCAGCCAGACCACGCAGGTCGTGGCGCCGAGCACGTCGGTGCGCCGGGGTGCGGAGGCGTCGCGCGACTCCGGCACGTGCCGCAGCGAGATGGCCACGACGACCGCGGCCAGCGGCAGGTTGACCAGGAAGATCCAGCGCCACGAGGTGTGCTCGATGAGGTAGCCGCCCACGAACGGGCCGGCCGCGGCGGTGACGCCCGACAGGCCCGACCACGCGCCGATCGCCGCCGCGCGGTCGCGCGGGTCGAACGACGCGGCGATGATCGCCAGCGACCCGGGCGTGAGCAGCGCCCCGGCGACGCCCTGCAGGACCCGGGCCAGCACCAGCACCTCGATCGTCGGCGCCACGGCGCACAGCAGGGACGTCGCCGCGAAGGCCGTCGTCCCGATGACGAAGACCCGCCGACGTCCCCAGACGTCGCCGAGCGAGCCGCCCAGCAGGATGAACGCGGCGAGCGTCAGCGTGTAGCCGTTGATGGTCCACTGCAGGCCGCTCAGGCCGGTGTCGAGGCTGCGGCCGATCGCCGGCAGCGCGATGTTGACGACGGTGGCGTCCAGCGACGCGATGCCGCTGCCGAGCACCGTGGCGAGCAGGACCCAGCGGCCCCGCGCCTCGCGGGACCGCACCAGCACGTCGTCGTCCGGACCGTCGACCACGTGCGCGACGCTACTGCCCGCGCTTGGCGCCGTACATGGCCTCGTCGGCGCGCCGCAGCAGGTCGCCGGGGGTGTCGAACGGGCGCTGGGCCCGCGCGGACCCGACCGACGACGACACGGGCACCGACGCGCCCCGGACGTCGTAGGGCTGGGCGAGCGCGGCGGTGACCCGGTCGAGCACCGGGTCGAGCGGGGCGCGCTCGTCCGGCAGCTCCAGCAGGACGACGAACTCGTCGCCGCCGACGCGCGCCACCAGGTCGACCGCGCGGACCGCGCCGAGCAGGCGCTGCGCGACGTCGCGCAGCAGCTGGTCGCCGGCACCGTGCCCGTGGGTGTCGTTGACGGTCTTGAACTCGTCGACGTCCACGAACAGCACCGCGGGCTCGGTCTCGCCGCGGGCGCGGCGGGCGAAGGCACGACCCAGCGCCTCGTCGAGCAGCCTCCGGTTGGGCAGACCGGTGAGCGGGTCGCGCGTGGCGGCGCGCGTGAGCAGCTCGGTCTGCGAGCGCAGCTCCATCAGCCGCACCGTCTGGTCGGCGAGGTCGCGCAGCCGCTCGAGCTGGGTGCGGCTGAGCTCGCCCGGTCGCCGGTCGAAGCTGCACAGCGTGCCGACCACCTCGCCGGTCGACACGATCAGCGGCGCCGAGGCGTAGAGCCGCACGCTGTCGATGTCGCCGGTGACGAACGGGTTGTCGGCGAACGTGACGTCCTGCGAGGCGTCGGGCACGTAGGTGATGTCGCGCGACAGGATGCTGCGGGCGCACATCGAGTCGGCCCGGTCGACCTCGCCCGGCTCGCCGCCGAACGCCGACGCCTGCCACTGCCGGGTGGCGTCGACCAGGTTGATCACGGCCAGGTCGGTGCCGGCGACGTACGCGGCCAGCCGGGTCAGGGCGTCGAGGTCGGGGTCGCGCGGCCGGTCCAGCACCGCCAGCCGCTCGAGCGCCACCAGGCGCGACTCCTCGTCGGGCGGCACCGGGTACCCGGGCGCGCCGTCGTCCGTCGTCGGGTCCACGTCGTGGCTCATGGTGATCATGCTGCCACGCACCGCTGCCGGGACGGGGCGATGGCGCGCTCCGTCGTGCGGTGCCGCGGAGCAGCGGCGATGATCGCCGCGTGGAGGACCTCACCCGCCCGCTGGGCACCGACCTGTACCTGTTGGACGAGCGCCTGACGGACGACGACCGCGCCGTGCGCGACCGGGTGCGGGCCTTCGTCGACGCCGAGGTGCTGCCGGTGATCAACGACCACTGGGAGCGGGCGCAGTTCCCGTTCGACCTGGTGAAGGGGCTGGGCAGCCTGGGGATCGCGGGTCTGGCGATCGAGGGCTACGGGTGCGCCGGGCTCAGCCGCCTGGCCGCCGGCCTCGTCAGCGTCGAGCTCTCGCGCGGCGACGGCAGCATCAACACCTTCAACGGGGTGCACTCGGGCCTCGCGATGGGGTCGGTCTACCTGCTGGGCAGCGAGGAGCAGCGCGAGCGGTGGCTGCCGGCCATGGCGCGCATGGAGCAGATCGGCGCGTTCGGGCTCACCGAGCCCGACCACGGCTCGGACTCGGTCGCCCTGGCCACCACCGCGCGCCGCGACGGCGCCGACTGGGTGATCACCGGCCGCAAGCGCTGGATCGGCAACGCCTCGTTCGCCGACCTGGTCGTGGTGTGGGCGCGGGACGAGGCGGACGGCGAGGTCAAGGGGTTCGTCGTCGAGCGCCCGGACGGCGACCCGCCCGGCTACTCGACCGACCTGATCACCGGCAAGATCGGCAAGCGGGCGGTCTGGCAGCCCGACGTCCGGCTGGACGGCGTGCGCGTGCCGGACGACAACCGGCTGGCCGGCGCCAACAGCTTCGACGACGTCAACCGGGTGCTGACCGCCACGCGCGGCGGCGTCGCCTGGGAGTCGCTCGGCCACGCGGTCGCCTGCTACGAGATCGCGCTGACCTACGCGCAGCAGCGCGAGCAGTTCGGGCGCCCGATCGCCGGCTTCCAGCTGGTGCAGATGAAGCTGGCCGAGATGCTCACGGCGGTGACCCACCTGCAGCTGCTCTGCTACCGGATGGCCGAGCTGCAGGACCAGGGCCGCCTCACGGCGGCGATGGCGTCGATGGCCAAGATGTCGTCGTCCCGCATGGCGCGGCAGGTGACCTTCGACGCCCGCGACGTCCTGGGCGGCAACGGGTTGTTGCTCGAGTACCACGTCGCGCGGCACCTGACCGACATGGAGGTCGTCTACACCTACGAGGGCACCGACTCGGTGCAGGCGCTCATCATGGGCCGCGAGATCACGGGGGAGTCGGCCTTCACCTGAGCCGGTCGGCGAGCACGCGGCCGCGATGCATGGCATCCTCGGCACCCATGTGCACCCAGACGCCGTCCGCCGAGGTCGCGCTCCCGCTCGACCCGCGCGCGGCGTCCGTCGCCCGGGCGTTCCTGCGCGACGCCGCCTGCGCCACCCACCACGCCCGCGTGCTGGACGACGCGCAGCTGCTCGTCTCCGAGCTGGTGGGCAACGGCGTGCGCCACGGGGGACCGCCGATCCTGCTGCGGGTCGAGTGCGTGGAGACCGACGGCCTGCAGGTCTCGGTCACCGACGGCGGGCCCGGCGAGCCGCAGCGCCGCGAGGCCGGCCCCGACGCCGAGAACGGCCGTGGCCTGACCCTGGTCGACTACATCAGCGACGCGTGGGGCGTCGAGGCCGGGGAGCACGGCAAGACCACCTGGTTCCGGCTGGCCGGCTAGCCCGCTAACCCCCCACCCGCAGGACCTGGCCGAGCGAGGCCCGCCGCTGCGCCGACGACTCCGCCCGGGCGACCGCGACCGCCACGACCGCGAGCAGCACCGGGACGACCGCGACCCACCACGGCACGACGACGTCCGTGCCGCCGGACGCGCCGGTGATCCGGTCGACCGCCAGCCGGGGCAGCTGCAGCATCGCCCACAGGGCACCGGTGGCGGCACCGACCGCGGCGGCCACGGCCACCGGCGGCACCAGCTCGGCGAGCAGCACCCGCCGGGCGTCGCCGCGCGTCAGCCCGCTGGTGCGCAGGCGGGCCAGCCGTTCCAGCCGGGCCGGGGCGTCCAGCGCCGCCGCCAGGACGACGGCCCGCCCGCCGAGCAGGGCCAGCAGCAGGGCGTACGCGTCGGCCAGCCGCAGCAGGCCCTCCGCCAGGGGAGCGCCGCGTCGCAGGGCGAGGTCGTCGGCCCGCACCGTCACCCGGCCGGTGTCACC
>NZ_BAAGXY010000156.1:0-5344 GCF_054779595.1 Angustibacter peucedani | reverse complement strand
CGCCGACGTCCGCGAGCCCGTGCGCGACACCGAGCGCGACCCGGCACGCGCCCCGCCGCGGGACGTCGCGCGGGCGCCGCCCCCGGTGGTGCTCGGCCGTCGTCCTGCCGCCATGCGCCCGATCAGCCCCCGAACCGCGGGAAGGCCTGGCGACCGGCGTAGCGCGCCGCGTCGTCGAGCTCTTCCTCGATCCGCAGCAGCTGGTTGTACTTCGCGACGCGCTCGCTGCGGGCCGGCGCGCCGGTCTTGATCTGGCCGCAGTTCGTCGCGACGGCGAGATCGGCGATCGTGGTGTCCTCGGTCTCGCCCGAGCGGTGGCTCATCATGCAGCGGAAACCGTTGCGGTGAGCCAGGTTCACGGCGTCGAGGGTCTCGGTCAGCGAGCCGATCTGGTTGACCTTGACGAGCAGCGCGTTGGCCGCGTCCTCGTCGATGCCGCGCTGCAGGCGGGCCGGGTTGGTGACGAACAGGTCGTCGCCCACGACCTGGACGCGGTCGCCCACCGCCCGCATCAGGTGCGACCAGCCGGCCCAGTCGTCCTCGCTCAGCGGGTCCTCGACCGACACCAGCGGGTAGTCGGCGACCAGGCCCTCGTAGAAGCCGGTCATCCACTCGGCGCTGCGGTCGGCGCGCTCGAAGTGGTACTGGCCGTCGGCGAAGAACTCGGTGGCGGCGACGTCGAGCGCGAGCGCGATGTCGGTGCCGAGCGTGAACCCGGCCTTCTCGACCGCGACCGCGATGAGGTCGAGCGCGTCCTTGGTCGAGGGCAGGTCGGGCGCGAAGCCGCCCTCGTCGCCCAGGCCGGTGGGCAGCCCGCGCTCCTTGAGCACGCTCTTGAGCGAGTGGTAGGTCTCGGCGCCCCAGCGCAGGGCCTCGCCGAACGTCGGGGCGCCGATCGGCGCGATCATGAACTCCTGGACGTCGACGCCGGTGTCGGCGTGCGCGCCGCCGTTGAGGATGTTCATCATCGGCACCGGCAGCACGTGCGCGTTGGGACCGCCGACGTAGCGGAACAGCGGCAGCCCGGCCGACTCGGCGCCGGCCCGCGCGACCGCGAGCGAGACGCCGAGGATCGCGTTGGCGCCCAGCTTGGACTTGTTGTCGGACCCGTCGAGGTCGAGCATCGCGGCGTCGACCAGCCGCTGCTCGCTCGCGTCGAAGCCCAGCAGCCGCGGGCCGATGTCGTCGAGCACCGCCAGCACGGCCTTCTGCACGCCCTTGCCGAGGTAGCGGCCCGAGTCGCCGTCGCGGCGCTCGGCCGCCTCGAAGGCGCCGGTGGACGCCCCCGACGGCACCGCGGCGCGCGCGATCGTGCCGTCGTCGAGCGCGACCTCGACCTCGACCGTCGGGTTGCCCCGCGAGTCCAGGATCTCGCGGGCTCCGACTGCTTCGATGCTGGCCACGACCACGGCTCCTCGGGGGACGACGACGGGGGACGGCGGGTGCCGCCCCCGAGCCTAGACCTCGCCGACCCGCCCGCCCTCCTCCCACGCCGTCGACGCACCGGTCACCAGGTCGCGCGTGACATCGGAGAACGTCGGTGCGCCAGCGAGCGCCATGGCGTGACGCAACTCGTCGCCGAGCGCGCCGAGCAGGGCGCTGACGCCGTCCGAGCCGCCGGCGGTCAGCGCCCAGAGCACGGGTCGGCCGACGAGCACCGCCGAGGCGCCGAGGGCCAGCGCGGTGAGGACGTCGAGCCCGCTGCGGATGCCGCCGTCGACCAGCACCGGTGCGCGCCCGTCGAGGGCGGCGACGACGTCCGGCAGGGCGTGCGCGCTGCTGACGGCCCGGTCGAGCTGACGTCCGCCGTGGTTCGACACGACGACGCCGGCCGCCCCGGCGTCGACGCAGCGCACGGCCTCGTCACCGCGCAGCACGCCTTTGACGAGCACGGGCAGCCCGGTGAGCGCGGCCAGCTCGCCGAACAGGTCGGCGGTCGCGGACGGCGACTGCTCGAGCGCCTCGTCGGCCTGCTCGGACGTCGCACCCGCCGACAGGTGCGGCGCGGCGTTGACGGTCCAGAACGCCTCGACGTCCGGGATCCGCACGGCGTCCAGCCGCGGCTTGCGGCCGACCACCGGGGTGTCACCGGTCAGCACCAGGGCGGTGGCGCCGGCGTCGCGGGCCCGCAGTGCGAGGGCGCGGTGCACCGCCGGGTCGCGGGTCGCGTAGACCTGGAACCACCATGGCCCGCCCGCCGCGGCGGCGACGTCCTCGAGCGGCACGCTGCACCGCGTCGACACGGTCATCAGCGCGCCGGCCTGCGCCGCGCCGCGCGCGGTCGCGACCTCGCCCTCGGGGTGCGCGAGCCGGTGGAAGGCCGTGGGCGCCACCAGCAGCGGCGTCGCCAGCGGCGTGCCGAGCACCTCGGACGACGGGTCGACCGCCGTCACGTCGGTGAGCACCCGCGGGCGCAGCCGGTAGGCCCGCCAGGCGGACTCGGCCTCGCCGGCCGACACCTCGTCGTCCGCGCCCGCCTCGAGGTAGGTCAGGACGTCCGGCGGCAGCAGGGCCTCGGCCCGGGCCCGTTGCTCGGCGAGCAGGGCGCGCGGGCTCACCCGCCCTCCCACACCGGTCGGCCGTCGACGAGCGTGAGGTCGACCTGCACGCCGGCGATCTCGTCGTCCGGCACCTGCGTGACGTCGCGGTCGAGCACCACGAGGTCGGCCAGTGCGCCCGGTGCGACCCGCCCGCCGTCGTCCAGGTGGTTCACCCGGGCCGATCCCCGCGTGTACGCCGCGAGCGCGGTGACGACGTCGATCGCCTGCTCGGGCAGCAGCGGCGGCGAGGGCCGGTCGAGCTCGCGCCGGGTGACGGCCACCTGGATCGCGGCCAGCGGGTCGGGCGACGACACCGGCCAGTCCGAGCCCATTGCCAGGTGCGCACCGCTGCGCGCGAGGTCGCCGAAGGGGTACTGCCAGCCCGCCCGCTCCGCGCCGAGCACCGGGATGTTGAGCTCGTCCATCGCGGGCTCGTGGCACGCCCACAGCGCCTGCAGGTTCGCGGTGACGCCGAGCAGGGCGAACCGCGCGACCTCGCGGGGGTCGACCACCTGCAGGTGCGCGACGTGGTGGCGCAGGTCGGGGACGGCGTCCGGGTCGGAGAGCGCGGCCTCCAGGGCGTCGAGCGCCTCCCGCGCCGCGCGGTCCCCGATGGCGTGCACGTGCACCTGAAAACCGTTGCGCGCCAACGACACCGTGGCCTCGCGCAGCACCTCCGGATCGACGTACGACAGGCCGGTGACCCCGCAGCGGCACCCGCCCTCGGCGTCCAGGTACGGCTCGGTCATGCCCGCCGTGAAGCTCTCGACGACGCCGTCCTGCATGACCTTGACGCTCGTGGCCCGGAACCGGCCGTCCGGCAGCGCCGCGGCGACGCGGGCCCGGCGCGCGACGAGGTCGGCGACGACGTCCGCGACGCCGCTCGAGCCGACGCCGCGTGGCCACCACAGCGCGCCGACCACGCGCGCCGTGAGGCGTCCTTCCCGGGCGAGCGCCAGGTAGGCGTCGGTCGGGTCGGGGTGTCCGGCGTAGGCCCCGACGATGGCGTCCTGCCAACCGATGATCCCGAGGGAGTGCAGGTAGCTTTGCGCCTCCACCAGGCCGGCGACCTGCTCGCCCAGCGACGGCTCGGGCACGAGCGCGGCGACCGGGTCCATCTCCTCCTCGTGCAGCGTGCCGGCGCTCGTGACGCCCGCGGCCCGCAGCGCGGCGGTGTTGACCCACACCGCGTGGTGGCTGTTGTCGCGGATCATCACCGGCCGGTCGGCCACGGCGGTGTCGAGCTCGGCCGCCGTCGGGAGCCCGCCCGCGAAGTGCTCCTTGAGCCAGCCGGCGCCGACCACCCACGGCAGGTCGGGGTGGGCGGCGGCGTGCTGGCGCACCCGGTCGAGCGCCTCGGCGGCGCTGCGGGCCCCGGTGAGGTCGCAGCCGAGCCGCTCGACGCCGCCCTGCACCGGGTGCGCGTGCGCGTCGGTGAAGCCGGGCAACACCAGGCGTCCGGCCAGGTCGACGACCTCGGTGGCCGGCCCGGCGGCCGCCCGCACCTCGTCGTCCGGCCCGACGGCGACGACCCGTCCGTCGGCGACCACCACCGCGGTGGCGCCGGGGACGACGCGCTCGCCGTCGAACACCACGCCGGAGTGCAGCACCAGGTCGGTCATGACCGCATCCTGCCAGCGGCCGCCGCCCGGGGACGGACACCGGGGCCCGACCGGGTCAGGGCCGGTCGAGGAGCTGGCGCAGCAGGCGCGGGGACGGCGACCCGTGGGCCAGCACCTCGTCGTGCACCTCGCGCTGCGTCGCGCCCGGACGGGCCGCCCGGACGTCGGCCACGAGCGCCTGCACCTCGGCGTGCCCGACGTAGTAGGTCGAGAGCTGGGTGCTGGTCAGCAGCGCGCGACGCCACTTGCCCGCGGCCTCGCCGACCTCCTGGTGCCCTCGCTGCGTCATCAGCGCCATCGCCTCGTCCTCGGTCATGCCACGGGCGTGCACCCGGACGTCGAGCACGGCGTTGATGGTGCAGCGCAGCCGCATCTTCAGCTGCTGCAGGCGCAGCGCCAGGGTCGCGACGTCGTCCGGTGCCACCTGCTCCAGCGTCTCGACGACCACCTGCTCGGCGTAGACCGCCCAGCCCTCGACAAACGTGCCGCTCCACAGCGCCGCGCGCACCGGCGTCGAGCCGCGGAAGCGCCGGGCGTGGGCCAGCTGCAGCACGTGCCCGGGCATCGCCTCGTGCACGGACAGGTCGCGCAGCATGTGGTCGTTGTACTCGCGGTAGAACGACGCCACCTGCTCGTCCGACCAGCCGGCCGGGGTCGGCGAGACGGCGAAGAAGGTGGGCGGCGGGCCGTGCGGGCCGTCGGGCTCGAGCGGGCCCGGCGGGTCGCAGTACGCGACCGCGACGCCGCGCCGCGACTCGGGCATCTCGATGATCTCGACCGCGTCGTCCGGCACGCTGACCAGGTCGTGCTGGCGCACCAGGTCGGTGAGCTCGGCCAGGTGGTGCGCGCACCGGTCGAGGACGTCGTGGTCGGTGACCGGTGCGCCCGCGGCCAGCGCGTCGAGCACCGCCCGCACCTGGCCGGCCGGCTCGGCCGGGACGCCGAGCCGCGGGGCCAGCCGGGAGGCGACCTGCGCGATCTCGTCCTCGACGGCCATCAGGTCGCTCTCGGCGCGGTCGAGCAGCGCGTCCGGCCCGGCCGGGGTGTCGAGGGCGTACCAGAGCTTGGCGGCGAAGGCCGGCTCGCCCAGCCGCGGGTCGCGCTCGGACTCCGGCAGCCGGTCCTCGAGCCAGCGCGCGTGCTGCTCGAGCGCGTCGGCGGCCGCCGAGCGCAGGTCGTCCA
>NZ_BAAGXY010000155.1:0-2586 GCF_054779595.1 Angustibacter peucedani | reverse complement strand
GGGGTGTCGGCCGCCGGAGCAGCCGGCGCGGCCGGTGCCGCGGGCGCCTCGGCGGGCGCCTCGGGCGCCGCCGGGGCGGGGGCGGCCCTCTTGGCCGTCGTCTTCTTCGCCGCGGCCTTCTTGGCCGGTGCGGCGGCTTCGGCGGCCGGCATCTGCTCGCGCAGGCGGCGCACCACGGGGGGCTCGACGGTCGACGACGCCGACCGGACGAACTCGCCCATCTCGTTGAGCTTGGTCATGACGACCTTGCTCTCGACTCCGAGCTCCTTCGCGAGCTCGTAGACCCGGACCTTTGCCACGTCTCTCCCTGTCTGTGGTCCGAGCCAGAGCAGGCGCGGACCGTCGTTAGTGCTGGGGGGTGTTCATCGCTGGGTGCTCATCGGGTGCTCATCAGCGTTCTGACCCGCTTCCGGTTGCTCTGGTCGCCGCCGACGGTGACGGTGACGTACGAGGTGCTGTGCTGGTGGTGCTCATCGCTGCGGCGATGCCGACCTGGTCGACCCTCGCCCCGGTGCGCAGGGCCCGGGTCAGCGCCGAGCGGCGCTGAGCGAGGGTCCAGCAGTCCGGGTCCGGGTGCAGCCAGGCGCCGCGCCCCGGCAGGGCCCGGCGCGGGTCGTGGACGACGGTGGGCTCACCGTCGACCTCGGCCACGGCGAACCGCAGGAGGACGGACCGACCCCCCTGACGACGGCATCCTGCGCACCGCCGCTGGGGCTCGATCGCGTCCAGTCTACCGCGTCGGGCGCCGGGGTCGCTCGCCGCGGTCACGACCCCTCGGCGTCTGGTGCTGCGTCCGGTGCTGCGTCCGGTGCTGCGTCCGGTGCGGCGTCCTGCTGCTCGCCGGGCTGCTCCTCGGGCTGCTCGTCCGACGGCTGGGTGTCCGGCCGGATGTCGATGCGCCAGCCGGTGAGCTTGGCCGCCAGGCGGGCGTTCTGGCCCTCCTTGCCGATGGCGAGCGAGAGCTGGTAGTCGGGCACGACCACGCGGGCCGAGCGCGCGGCCCGGTCGACCACCACGACCTCGCTGACCCGGGCCGGCGACAGCGCGTGCGCCACGAACGCCGCGGGGTCGTCGTCCCAGTCGACGATGTCGATCTTCTCGCCGTGCAGCTCGGACATCACCGCGCGCACCCGCTGGCCCATCGGCCCGATGCAGGCGCCCTTGGCGTTCAGCCCGGCCACCCCGGTGCGCACCGCGATCTTGCTGCGGTGCCCGGCCTCGCGGGCCAGCGCCATGATCTCGACACTGCCGTCGGCGATCTCGGGCACCTCGAGCGCGAAGAGCTTGCGCACCAGGTTGGGGTGCGTGCGCGAGAGCTGGATCTGCGGGCCCTTGGCGCCCTTGCGCACCGCGACGACGAAGCAGCGCAGCCGCTCGCCGTGCACGTACTGCTCGCCGGGGACCTGCTCGGTCTGGGGCAGCACGCCCTCGACGGTGCCGAGGTCGACCAGCACGGTGCGCGGGTCGGTGCCCTGCTGGATCACGCCGCCGACGACGTCGCCCTCGCGGCCGCGGAACTCGCCGAGCACGGCCTCGTCCTCGACGTCGCGCAGGCGCTGCAGGATCACCTGGCGCGCGGTCGAGGCCGCGATCCGGCCGAAGCCCTCGGGCGTGTCGTCGTACTCGCGGGTGGTGCCGTCGTCGAGGGTCTCGCGGGCCCAGACCACGACGTGGCCCGAGCTGCGGTCGAGCTCGACGCGCGCGTGCGGGTGGGCACCCTCGGTGCGGTGGTAGGCCACGAGCAGCGCCTGCTCGATGGCGGCGATGAGCACCCCCGCGGGGATCTCCTTCTCGCGCTCCAGCAGCCGCAGGGCGGTCAGGTCGATGTCCACGTCACTCCCCGCTCTCGTCGAGGGCCTTGAACTCCACCTGCACCAGCGCCCGCTCGACGTCGTCCCACGCCAGCTCGCGGTCCTTGGCGGGCATGCCCTTCTTGGCACCCGGGACGGCGAGCACGAGGTGGTCGTCGGCGGCGGTGATGCGGCCGGTGACGGCGCTGCCGTCGGCCAGCGTCACCTCGACGGTGCGCCGCAGGTTGCGCCGGAAGTGCCGGCGCTCGGTGAGCGGCCGGTCGACGCCGGGCGAGCTGACCTCGAGGACGTACGGCGTGGCGCCCATGACGTCGTCCGCGTCGAGCGCCGTCGAGATCTCGCGCGAGGCCTCGGCGACCGCGTCCAGCGACAGGCCCTCGTCGGCGCTCTCGTCGGCGACGTCGAGGACCACGCGCAGCACCCGCCGCGAGCCGGCGGGGGTGACCGTGACGTCCTCGAGCACGAGCCCGAGGCCGTCGACCACCGGTCCGAGCGCCTGGCGCACGGACTGCGCCGTCGCCCCGCCTGCCGAGTCCTGCCTGGCCACCGGTGCCTCCTGCCGCTGTTCTCGAGTGGTCGGCGACGTCGTCGCCGAGACCTCAACCCTACCCACATCCGGGCCGTGCGAGGATCGGCGTCGTGCCTGCCGACGAGCGGCCCGCCGGGGGGTCCACGACGCGCCGCGCGGTGCTGCTCGGCGGCGCGTCCGGGCTGGCCGCCCTGGTGGCGCCGACGGCGCTCGCCGGGTGCACGCTGCGCGTCGGGCAGCCGGACG
>NZ_BAAGXY010000154.1:0-790 GCF_054779595.1 Angustibacter peucedani | reverse complement strand
CAAGAACGGCTGAAAGAGGTTCTGAAGTACGACCCTTTGACTGGTTTATTTGTTTGGATCAAGCGAACAAACTCACGGTCTACGCCTGGCAAAATAGCCGGGAACGCAGATACGTACGGCTATATCCAGATAATGATCGATAAGAAATTAATTTTCGCTCATCGGTTGGCTTTTTTGTATATGGACGGTGCGCTGCCGCCGGCTGATAAGTGTGTCGATCATATCAATGGCAATCCCAAAGATAACCGATGGGACAACTTACGTATCGTTACCCAGTTTGTTAATCAACAGAACAGACACAAAGTTCGAAAAGGGGCGAAGTCCAAGCTGATTGGAGCAAACTGGTGCAAAGCTCGCGGCGTATGGCGTTCCGCTATTCGCATCAACGGGCAACGTAAAGAGCTCGGTAGTTTCCAAACTGCGGAGTTGGCTCACGAGGCTTACATGAAAGCTAAAGCTGAAATGTGTCGTTAACGCCTACACGACACCAAACCCGCCTCAGTGCGGGTTTTTTTATGTCCGAAATTCTTCGCGCCACGCTCGGCGCAATTCAACCACAGAGCCTTTCAGGGGTGAGCCATAGGGAACGGTCGGTGTGACTGTCTCTGTGGGCTGATCATTCCTGAGCGCTGGCTCACCCGCTAAAAGGAAAGTCACTATGTTCGGTATCTTTAAAAAGAAAGCACGTAAAGCTGTTGTCGAAGTTAAGAAAATGGAAAACCGCGACGCGGTTGAAGCTACGGTGTGGGGTGCTTACTCCATTGCGTATGCCGACGGCACATGCGACGCG
>NZ_BAAGXY010000153.1:0-1962 GCF_054779595.1 Angustibacter peucedani | reverse complement strand
GTCCAGCAGGTCGGCCAGGGGCGCCCCCGTGCGGTCGGCCAGGCGCCAGGCCGCGCCCGCCGCAGCCCCAGCAGCGGCAGCGCTCGGCGAGCCCCGCGAGCAGGCCACGGCGTCGAGCCAGGCGAGCGGGTGCGCCGAAGCGCCCGCCACTCCCAGCACCTCGCACGCCGCCTGCCAGGCGGCCGGCGGCGACGCACCACCACGCACCTGGGCGGCCACCAGCTCGACCAGCTGCAGGACGTCGTCCGCGACCGGCCTCGAGGTGGCGGGTGCGGGGAGTGGACCCGGCCGGAGCACGGTCACCCGGTGCCAGGACCACCCACCGCGCGGCCGGAGCAGGACGGCGCCGGCGAGCAGCCCGCCGACCAGGAAGGCCCGACCGGTCACCCGAGCCCCCACCGCTGCAGCAGCGGCCAGCCCGGACCGGTGCTGCCGGCGTCGTCGGGGTCCGCGCCTGCCACCAGCGCGGGCAGCACCTGCACCCGCTCGTCCGAGCGGTCGACCGCCCCCACCTGCACCAGCCGCCGGCGGCCGTCCTGGCGCCGCAGGTGCAGCACGACCTGCAGCGCACCGGCCACCTGCGCGTGCACGGCGTCGCGACCGAGGCCGGCCAGCGCGCCGAGGGCCTCGAGCCGCGCCGGGACGTCGGCCGCGGCGTTGGCGTGCAACGTGCCGCACCCGCCCTCGTGACCGGTGTTGAGCGCGGCCAGCAGCTCGCGCACCTCGGCGCCGCGCACCTCGCCGACCACGAGCCGGTCGGGTCGCATGCGCAGCGCCTGCCGCACCAGCGCGGTCAGGGTCACCTCGCCGCGGCCCTCGACGTTGGGCGCCCGCGACTCCAGCCGCACCACGTGCGGGTGGTCGACCCGCACCTCCGCGCAGTCCTCGGCCACGACGACCCGCTCGGCGGCCGGCACCAGGCCGAGCAGGGCGCCCAGCACCGTGGTCTTGCCGACGCCCGTCCCGCCGGTGACGACGAAGGCCAGCCGGCGGGCCACGACCGCGCGCAGCACGGGGGCCCAGGCCGGTGGCACCGTGCCGCGCTCGACCAGGTCGTCGAGCGAGAGCGCCACCCGCGACGGCACCCGCAGCGACACGTGGGTGCCGCCCTCGACCAGCGGCGGCAGCGCCACGTGCAGCCGCACCCCGCCCGGCAGCCGGGCGTCGACGAAGGGCGCCGCGTCGTCGAGCCGCCGCCCGGCCGAGGCCGCCAGCCGGGTCGCGAGCGCCCGCACGGCCGGCTCGCCGCCGACGTCGACCCGCACCCGCTCGAGCCCGCGGCCGCGGTCGACCCACACGCCGGACGAGCCGTTGACCAACACGTCCGTGACGTCCGGGTCGGCCACCAGCGCCTCGAGCGGACCCGCCCCGGCGACGTCCGCGCGCAGGGCGTCGACGACGTCCAGCAGGCTCTGGTCGCCCAGCACGATGCCCGCGGACCGGACGGCGGCCGCCACCTCGCGCGGCGTGACGTCCGCCCCGGCGCGCAGCAGCTCGGACCGCACGCGCTCGACCACCGCGGTCATCAGGCCGCTCGCCCCGACGTTACGGCCAGGCAGCGCTCGGCGGCGCGGGCCAGCCCGCCGCGCGACCGTCGTCCGGGCAGGTCGCCGCGGTCGAGGTCGTCGTCGAGGCGCGGCTCGTCGCGCACCACCGCCGCCAGCGGCAGCCCGAGCACGTCGGCCACCCGCGTCGGGGACCACCGCTCCCCCGGCCCCCGACGGACGACGGCACGCACCACGGGCGATCGGCTGCCCACCTGCGCGACGACCTGGGCAGCGGAGACCACACCCCGCAAGCGGGCCGGGACCACGACGAGCAGCTCGTCCACCCGGCGCAGCGCCGCGTCGGCCGCGGCGTCGACCGCGCGGGGCAGGTCGACCACCACCAGGTCGTGGCCGCGGGCGCCCGCGTCGAGCACGGCGTCGACGGCCCGGGCCGGCAGGTCGAGCGGGTCGCCGC
>NZ_BAAGXY010000152.1:0-1211 GCF_054779595.1 Angustibacter peucedani | reverse complement strand
GCGAGCAGGCACGGCGCGCCGTCGCCGACGCCGAGCAGCGGGCGCAGCGGGCCGAGGCCGAGCTGACCCGGGCGCGCGAGGAGGTCACGACCCTGCGCCGCGCCGACCGCGAGGGACGCTCGCTGGCCGGGTCGCGGGCCCGGCTGCGGCTCGACGCCGTGGTCGACGCGTTCGCGGGGCTGCGGCACGAGCTCGGGCTGGCCCCGGCCGACGTCCTGCCCGCCGACCTGGTGGGCGAGGGGTCGGGCGCGGGCACGGCACCCGCCGCACCCGGCCTGGCGGCGCGGGCGCGCGAGGACGACGACCCTGCGGTGCTCGCCGAGCTGCTGACCATGCCGCGCGTGCACCTGGTGGTCGACGGCTACAACGTCACCAAGGGCGCCTACGGCGACCTGCCGCTGGCCGACCAGCGGGCCCGGCTGCTGACCGGGCTGTCCGGGCTGGCGGCGCGCACCCGCGCCGAGATCACCTGCTGCTTCGACGGTGCCGTCGTCGAGGGCCGGGTCACCGGCGCCGCGCCGCGCGGCGTGCGGCTGCGGTTCAGCGAGCCGGGGGAGCTGGCCGACGACCTGATCCGGCGGCTCGTGCGGGCCGAGCCCGCCGGTCGCGTCGTGGTCGTGGTGTCGAGCGATCGCGAGGTCGCCGACGGCGTGCGCGCCGCCGGCGCCCGGCCCGTGCCGAGCCCGGCGCTGGCGCGGCTGCTCGAGCGGTCCTGAGCACGCGGGGCGGCGTTGTCAGACCCCACCCGTAGCGTCCTTCCCAGCACGGACGGCAGGGCGCCGACCGCGCGGAGGAGGAGGTGACCGGCATGCACATCGACTGCGACAGCTGCGAGGTCAGGGGGCTCGCCTGCGGTGACTGCGTGGTCACCGTGCTGCTCGGCGCACCGCCCGAGGGCGTCGAGCTCGACGCCGCGGAGCAGGCGGCGATCGGGGTGCTGGCCGACACCGGCCTGGTGCCCCCGCTGCGCCTGCGCCGAGCGACCGGGTGAGCCACCGGGTCGCTGGTCGGGTGAGCCCGCGCGCCGCGACGCCCGTGCCTACGATGTCGCGGTGAGCGCGACGCAGGACGAGCCGGCTGCGCCCGCGCCTGCCCCCGCGCCCGCTCCGTCGGGGTCCGGTCCCGCGCCGGAGTACCCGCTGCGGTCGCGACGGGCCGCGGCGCGTCGCTCGTCGCGCGGTCGCGCCGCGCTGGCGGCAGCGGTCGTCCTG
>NZ_BAAGXY010000151.1:0-15287 GCF_054779595.1 Angustibacter peucedani | reverse complement strand
CCGCGGTGGCCGCGGTGGCCGCGGTGGCCGCGGTGGCCGCGGTGGCCGCGGTGGCCGCGGGTGACGACGGGGCAGCCGGTGACGGGCTGGCGCTCACCTGGGCCGACGGCACGCCGTGGGAGGACGTCGTCGCCGCCCTCGCCGCCGTCGAGCACCGGCTGCGCCCGCGCTGGACGTGGTGGTCGTCGTCCGGCACCGCGTCCGCGCTCGTGGCCGCCGGACTGCGTCCCGCCACCTGCTGGGACGTCGGCGCCGTGCACCGGCTGCTGGCCGGCGGCTCGCGCGACGCCCCGCCGCTGGTGTGGGCGGCGCTGCACGACCTCGACCCGGACGACGTGCCGCGCACCGGGCAGCTCGACCTGCTCGCGAGGCCCGCAGCCGGGCCCGCGGCCGCGGACGACGACCCCCACGCCCCGCTCGACCCGGCCGGCCACCTGCGGGCCGAGTGGGTCGACGGCGGCTGGACCCGCTCCCCCGACCGCCGCCGCGCGTGGGCCCGGTTGCTGCTGCCGGTGCGCGAGCGCCAGGTCGCTCAGCTCGCCGAGCGGGCGGCCGTGGCCGGGGTGACGGGTGACCCGGTGCTGACGGCCCACGCGGAGTCGACGGCCGCCCTGCTGTGCGTCGAGCTGGCGCAGGACGGGCTGCCGCTGGACGTCGTCGAGGCCGAGCGGCTCATCGTGGAGCAGGTGGGGGTGCGGCCGCGCGACGCGGCGCACGACGCCCAGCTGCGCCGCACGCGCGACGAGGTGGTGCTGCGGCACGCTCGCGAGGCGCCGGGCGCCCGCACCGACCTGCGCAACCCCGCGCAGGTGCGCACGCTGCTCGCGCGGGCGGGGGTCGACGTCCCGGACACCCGCTCGTGGCGGCTCGAGCCGTTCCGGGACGACGTCCCGCTGGTCGACGCGCTGCTGACGTGGCGCAAGGCCGACCGGATCGCGACGACGTACGGCTACACCTGGCTCGACCGGTTCGTCGGGCCCGACCACCGGCTGCGCGGCGAGTGGGCGGCGAGCGACGGCGCGGCGGGGCGGATGACGGCGGGCGCGGGGCTGCACAACCTGCCGGCCGAGCTGCGTCCCGGCGTGGCCGCCGCGCCCGGGCACGTGCTGGTGCGCGCCGACCTGGGCCAGGTCGAGCCGCGGGTGCTGGCGGCGGTGTCGGCCGACCCGGCGCTGGCCGCCGCGACCCAGGACGACGACCTGTACGCCCCGGTGGCGGCGCGGCTGCGGGTCGAGCGACCGGTCGCCAAGGTCGCCGTGCTCGCCGCGATGTACGGGCAGACCTCGGGCGCGGCCGGCGAGGCGCTCAAGGGCATGGACGCGGCCTACCCGGTGGCGATGCGGTACCTGCGCCGGGCGAGCGACACCGGCCGGGCGGGCCGCCCCGTGCACACGCACGGCGGGCGCCGGGTGCTGATGTGGACCACGCCGCCGGGGCTGGAGCCGCAGGCCGAGCAGTCCGTGGTGGCGGCCCGCGGCCGGTTCGCGCGCAACGCCGTGGTGCAGGGCGCGGCGGCCGAGCTGTTCAAGGCGTGGGCGGTGACGGTGCGCGCGGGCGGCCGAGGGCTCGACGCCCAGGTCGTGCTGTGCCTGCACGACGAGCTGCTGGTGCACGTGCCCGAGGCCGCTGCGGACGACGTCGTGCGGCTGCTGCACCGCACGTTGCACGACGTCGGGGCGGCGTGGGCGCCGCGGTCCGGCGTGCGGTTCGTGGCCGACGTCCGTGTGGTGCGGCGGTGGTCGGAGGCCAAGGAGTGACACGATCGGGCGCATGAGCCCGACCCCGCACGCCGACCAGCCCACCACGGACGTCGCGTACGTCCTGGGCGGCGGCGGCGTCCTCGGTGCGAGCGAGGTCGGCATGCTGCAGGCCCTGCACGACGCGGGGGTGCGGGCGGACCTCGTGGTCGGCACGAGCGTCGGGGCGATCAACGGGGCGCTGCACGCGGCGGCCCCGGACGACGTCCACGAGATCGCCCGCCTGTGGGAGTCCATGACCGGCGGGGAGGTCTTCGGCGGGTCGGCCGGCGAACGGATCAAGCACCTGGTGCGGCTGCCGACCGCGCTGCACGGCAACGGCGCGCTGCGGCGGCTGCTCGACCAGCGGCTGGGGGGGCTGGGCTTCGCCGACCTCCAGGTGCCGTTCGAGTGCTGCGCGGCCTCGATCGAGCGGGCGGCCGAGCACTGGTTCGTCGACGGCCCGCTCGTCGACGCCGTCCTGGCCTCGAGCGCCGTGCCCGGCCTGTTCCCCGCGGTGCGGCTCGGCGACGAGCACTTCCTGGACGGCGGCCTGGTGAACTCCATCCCCATCGCCCGGGCCATCGCGCGCGGCGCCCGCACGGTGTACGTGCTGCAGGTGGGCCGGGTCGAGCGCGGCCTGGCTCCCCCGCAGCGACCGTGGGACGTCGCGACCGTCGCCTTCGAGATCGCCCGCCGGCACCGGTTCGCGCGCGACCTGGCCGAGGTGCCGGACGACGTCCAGGTGCACGTGCTGCCGACGGGCGACGCCGATACCTCGCTGTCGTCGCTGCGCTACCGCAGCACGACGCACGTGCCGCGCCGGATCGAGGCCGCGCGCGCCGCCAGCGCGGCCTACCTGGCCGACCTGGTGCCCCACGGGGGGCGCTGAGTGCTGCCCCCGACGATCGTCCGGCGGGTGGTCATCGCCCCGGCGGCGGTGCTGCTCGCGGTGGCTGTGGTGGCGTCCGCGCCGCTGTGGCTGCTGCTGCTCGCGGCGGCCTCGCCGCTCGTGCCGCTCGGTCGATGGCGGCTGCTGCGCGTCGCGTGGATGGTGATGCTGCACCTGCTGCTGGAGGCCGCGGTGCTGGTGGCCCTGGTGGTGCTGTGGGTCGCCAGCGGGTTCGGGCACGCGCTGCGGCGCCCGGCCTTCGAGCGCACGCACTACGACCTGGTGAAGACCTACCTGTCGGTCATGTTCCGCGAGGCCCAGCGCGTCCTCGGCGTGCGCGTCGAGGTCGAGGGCCCGGCCCCGTCGTCCTACCGCGGCCGGCCGCTGCTCGTCTTCAGCCGGCACGCCGGCCCGGGCGACTCGTTCCTGCTGGTCCACGCGCTGGTCAGCTGGTACGACCGCGAGCCGCGCATCGTGCTCAAGGACACCCTGCAGTGGGACCCGGCGATCGACGTCCTGCTCGGCCGGCTGCCCAACCGGTTCATCCGGCCGCACGGCGACGCCGGCGACCAGCTCGAGCGGCAGGTCGGCGACCTGGCCACGGGGCTGGACGACGACGACGCCTTCGTGATCTTCCCCGAGGGCGGCAACTTCACCCAGCGGCGCAAGGCCCGCGCCGTCGCCCGGCTGCGCGCCAAGGGCCTGATCGACGCGGCCGAGCGCGCCCAGCGGCTGCGGCACCTGCTGCCTCCGCGGCCCGGCGGCGTGCAGGCGGCGCTGCGCGCGGCTCCCGGCGCGGACGTCGTCTGGGTCGCCCACACCGGCACCGACCACCTGATGTCGGTCGCCGACGTCTGGCGCTCGCTGCCGCTCGACCAGGTGATCCGGATGCGCTGGTGGCAGGTGCCCGCGGACGAGGTGCCCACCACCGACGAGGCGCGGCTGGAGTGGCTGCAGCAGTGGTGGGTGCGCATCGACGACTGGGTCGACGAGCACCGCGTGGTGCCCGAGCGCGAGACGGCAGGGTGAGACGGCCGTGAGGACGCCGTGAGCGGGCCGCTGCAGGTCACGCGGTCGGTGAGCATCGCGCCGGCCGAGCTGTCGTGGCGCTTCTCCCGGTCGTCCGGACCGGGCGGCCAGGGCGTCAACACGACCGACTCGCGGGTCGAGCTCAGCCTGGACGTCGCCCGCACCCGCGCGCTGTCCGAGCCGCAGCGCACGCGCGTGCTGTCCCGGCTGGCGGGCCGGCTCGTCGACGGCGTGCTGACGGTGACGGCGTCCGAGCACCGCTCGCAGCTGCGCAACCGCGACGCGGCCGCGGCCCGGCTGGCCCAGGCCCTGCGCGAGGCGCTCGCGCCCGACCCGGCCACCCGTCGTCCGACCCGCCCCACCCGGGGCTCGCAGCAGCGCCGGCTCGACGCCAAGTCCCAGCGCTCGCGCACCAAGCAGCTGCGCCGCCGTCCGCCCGACTGAGCCGTCGCCGGGTCGCGGGAGCGCGCGGTTCGCGCCAAGATCGGGTCGCTCGGGACGACGCCAGGTGGAGGCACAGTGCACGAGGACGACCGATGAGCAACGAGATCACCGACCAGGCGGCGCACGCGGCCCAGCGGGCCGCGAACAGCACGTGGCTCGAGCGCACGGCCCGCGTCGGCTACGCGGTCAGCGGGCTCCTGCACCTGCTGATCGCCTACCTCGCCCTGCAGGTCGCGTGGACCGGCGCCAAGGCCCGCGCGGACCAGTCCGGCGCGCTCGAGATGGTCGCCGACCACTCCTGGGGCAAGGTCGTGCTGTGGATCGGCGTGGTGGGCTTCGTGGGCCTCGCGCTGTGGCAGCTGGCCGAGGCCGCGATCGGCTCCCCCGGCCGCGAGGCCAAGGACCAGGCGGGCGCGCGCGGCAAGTCGTTCGCCAAGGGCGTCGTGTACCTGGCGCTGGCGTTCACGACGGCGTCGTACGCCCGCGGCTCGGGCACGGCCAGCAGCAAGCAGAGCAAGGACTTCACCAAGGAGCTGCTGCAGCACACCGGTGGTCGCGCCCTGGTCGTCGTCATCGGCCTCGTGGTCGTCGGCGTCGGCGCGTACCACGTCTACAAGGGCGTCAACCGCACGTTCCTCGACGACCTGCGCGAGCACCCCGGCAAGCCCGTCGAGTACCTCGCGCTGGTCGGGTACGCCGCCAAGGGCGTCGCGCTCGCGGTCGTGGGCGTGCTCTTCTGCGTCGCCGGCCTGCGCAAGCAGCCCAGCGAGGCGACGGGCCTGGACGGCGCGCTGAAGACGCTGCGCGAGCAGCCGTTCGGCACCGGCCTGCTCACCGCCGTCGCGCTCGGCATCGCGGCGTACGGGCTCTACAGCCTGGCCCGTGCGCGGTACGCCAGGCTCTAGCCACCGGTCCGGCAGCACGTCGTCCACAGCCGGCCGCCCACGGGCGGCCGGCTGTCGGGCGGCTCGCGTACGGTGCCGCAGGTGACGACACCCCCCGGCACCGACCTGGCCACCGACGCCCAGCGCGTCCTGCAGACGCTGGTGGGCCGCGACGACGCGACCTTCCGCGAGGGCCAGCTCGAGGCGGTCGAGGCGCTCGTGGCCGACCGGCGCCGGGTCCTTGTCGTGCAGCGCACGGGTTGGGGCAAGTCGGCCGTCTACTTCGTCGCCACCGCCCTGCGCCGGGCGCAGGGAGCGGGCCCGACGTTGATCGTGTCGCCGCTGCTCGCGCTGATGCGCGACCAGGTCGCCGCGGCGGCCCGCGCCGGCGTGCGCGCCGTGACCATGAACTCCGGCAACGCCGAGGAGTGGGGCCAGATCAGCGCGGCGCTGGCGGCCGACGAGGTCGACGTCCTGCTGGTCAGCCCCGAGCGGCTCAACAACCCGCGGTTCCGGGCCGAGCAGCTGCCCGACCTCGCCGCCCGCTGCGGGCTGCTGGTGGTCGACGAGGCGCACTGCATCAGCGACTGGGGGCACGACTTCCGCCCCGACTACCGCCGCATCCGCGACCTGCTCGACGACCTGCCGTCCGGCACGCCGGTGCTCGCCACGACCGCGACGGCGAACGCCCGCGTGGTCGAGGACGTCGCCGAGCAGCTCGGCTCCGGCGGGCACGACGTCCTGACGCTGCGCGGTCCGCTGGCGCGCCAGAGCCTGCGCCTCGGCGTGCTGCGCCTGCCCACGGCGCAGGACCGGCTGGCCTGGCTCGTCGCCCACCTGGCCGACCTGCCCGGCAGCGGCATCGTCTACACGCTCACGGTGTCGGCGGCCGACGACCTCGCCGCGCTGCTGCGCGACGCCGGCCACGCGGTGCGCGCGTACACCGGTCGCACCGACCCGGCCGAGCGCGTCGAGGCCGAGGACCTGCTGCGCCGCAACGAGGTCAAGGCCCTGGTCGCCACCAGCGCGCTGGGCATGGGCTTCGACAAGCCCGACCTCGGCTTCGTCGTCCACGTGGGGGCGCCGTCCTCGCCCATCGCCTACTACCAGCAGGTCGGCCGCGCCGGTCGCGCCACCGAGCGGGCCGACGTCCTGCTGCTGCCCGGGCCCGAGGACCGCGACATCTGGTCGTACTTCGCCAGCGCGTCGATGCCCCGCCAGCAGGACGCCAAGGCCGTGCTGACCGTGCTCGGCGAGTCGGCGCGCCCGCTGTCGACCGCCGCGCTCGAGCCCGTGGTCGACGTCCGGCGCACGCGGCTCGAGCTGCTGCTGAAGGTGCTGGACGTCGACGGCGCGGTGAGCCGGGTC
Source organism: Angustibacter peucedani (assembly GCF_054779595.1). Lineage (NCBI taxonomy): Bacteria > Bacillati > Actinomycetota > Actinomycetes > Kineosporiales > Kineosporiaceae > Angustibacter > Angustibacter peucedani. The sequence goes on along the minus strand of NZ_BAAGXY010000151.1, from coordinate 8,934 downwards.
AGCGGCGGGTGGACCTCGACCGGGCAGGAGTGGACCTACGACGCCGAGCGCTACCAGCGGGTCGACGACTCCCGCCGCCGCGAGCAGCAGCTGATGGTCGACTACGAGGCCACCGACGGGTGCCGCATGGCGTTCCTGCAGACCGCTCTCGACGACGACACCGCCGCTCCGTGCGGACGGTGCGACCGGTGCGCCGGGCCCTGGTACGCCGAGCAGGTCCCCGACGCCGCGCGCCAGCAGGCCGGCGAGCAGCTGGCCCGCGTCGGCGTCGAGGTCGAGCCCCGCGCGCAGTGGCCGAGCGGCATGGGGCGGCTGGGCGTCGAGGTGCAGGGCCGCATCGACGCCGACCAGCGCCCGCTGACCGGCCGGGCCGTGGCCCGCCTCACCGACCTCGGCTGGGGTCAGCGGCTGCGCGACCTGATGGCCGCGCCCGACGCCCCCGCCGCCGACGCGCTGCTGGGCGCCGTGGTGGGGGTGCTGCGCGACTGGCCCTGGGCCGAGCGGCCGGTCGCGGTCGTGGCGATGCCGTCCCGCCGCCGTCCCGAGCTGGTGCGGTCGGTGGCCGCGGCGATCAGCGAGCGCGGGCGGCTGCCGCTGCTCGGCCAGCTCGACCTGGTCGACGGCGGCCCGACGGGCGAGCCCGGCGGCAACAGCGCCTTCCGGCTGGCGGGCGTCTGGGGCCGGGTCGAGGTCGGCCCCGAGCTGGCCGCCGCCCTCGCCGCGACCCACGGCCCGGTACTCCTCGTCGACGACCTGGTCGACTCCCGGTGGACCCTCACCGTCGCCGCCGGGGCGCTGCGACGCGCGGGCGCCGACGACGTCCTGCCGTTCGCGCTGGCGGTCGCCGCGTAGGCTGCGCGCCGTGGACGCCTCGGACCTCGTGCTGGACGTCGTCGGCTGGGGCGGGTCGGCGCTCGTCGTCTGGTCGCTGCTGCAGAGCCGGATCCTGCGCCTGCGCTGGCTGAACCTCGCCGGGTCGTTGGTGCTCATGGGCTTCAACGTCGTCATCGGTGTGTGGCCCATGGTGGGGCTCAACGCCGCGCTGGCGGTCATCAACGTCGTCCAGCTGCGCAAGCTCCTGGCCACCCGGCACGACGCCACGACCTACGGCGTGGTCGAGGTGGCCCCCGACGACGCGTTCCTGGCCCACCTGCTGCGGGCGCACGCCGCCGACATCGCCGCCACCGCACCGGACTTCCGCGGCCTGGACGGCGCTGACCTGGTCGCGATCGTCATGGACGCCGACCACCCGGTGGGCGTCGTCGTGGCGCGGGACGCCGGCGGCGGCACCGCGCAGGTCGACCTGGACTGGGTCACGCCGCGCTACCGCGACTTCACCCCCGGCGAGTTCGTCTACCGCCGCAGCGACCTGTTCGAGTCGCACGGGTTCGTCCGGGTCGTCGCGCCGCCCCGCACCGCCGGCACCCGGCGCTACCTCGACCGCGTCGGCTTCCGCGGCGACCCGCCCGTGCTCGAGCTGGACGTCGAGCACCCCCGCTAGCGGCGCGCGTCCGGTCCGCGTCGCGAGCGCCGGGCCCGCCGCTCGCGCGCGATCGCCTCGCGGATCGGCGGGACGACGACCCCGGACTCCGCCAGCCGGCGGCGCACCTTGCGCCGGCTGACCAGGATGCCGACCAGCCCGACCGCCCAGACCACGTACTGCACGCACCAGGCGAGCCGGAACGAGTCCAGGTCGTAGGTCGAGGCGCGGCCGACCCCACCCCCGCCGCCGCCGGCGTCCAGCACCACGCCGACGGCCAGGATGGTCAGCAGCGAGGCCACGAAGCCGCCGATGTTGACGATGCCGGTGGCGCTGCCGAGCCGGCCGACCGGGTTGAAGGTGCGGGCGAAGTCGAAGCCGATCATCGAGCCCGGGCCGCCGACCGCGAGCGCCGCGACGAGCAGCACCAGCAGCGGCAGCGGTGCCCGGCCGGGCCAGGCCAGCACCGTCGTCCAGACGGCGACGGTGATGGCGACGATGCCGAGCACGAGCCACGAGCGGCGCAGCGGGTGGCGGGCGACGAGCGCGCCGAACACCGGCCCGGCGGCGATGCCGGCCAGCACGAAGAACGTCATCAGCGCGCTGGCCGTGCGCGGCGAGCGCCCCTCGCCCGAGACCAGGAACGGGAAGCCCCACAGCAGCGCGAACACGGTGCCGGAGAACTGCGTAGTGAAGTGCGTCCACAGGCCGAGCCGCGTGCCCGGGTGGCGGAACGCGGCGGCCAGCTGGCGGCGCACCTGCTCCAGGGACGGCGAGCTGCGCAGGGCGGCCTCGCCGGGCGGCGCGTCGCGCAGCACCACCAGGGCGAGCAGGCTGACGACTCCCCCGGCCACGGCGGCGACGAGGTAGGCGGTGCTCCAGCCGGGGCCGTGCAGCAGGGCGACGAACGGCACGGCGCTGAGCACCTGGCCCAGCTGGCCGGTCAGGCCCGTGAGCTGGGTCATCAGCGGGTTGAGCCGCGCCGGGAACCAGGCGGTGACCAGACGCAGCACGCAGACGAAGGTCATCGCGTCGCCGGCGCCGACCAGGACGCGGGCGAGCACCGCGAGCGGCAGCGAGCCGGCGACGGCCAGCACCGCCTGGCCGACGGCCATGGTCAGGCCGCCCAGCACCACCAGCCGGCGCGAGCCGTACCGGTCGAGGGCGACGCCCACCGGGATCTGCAGCCCGGCGTAGACGAGCAGCTGGAGCACCGAGAACGACGCGAGCACGCTGGCGGAGGCGTCGAAGCGCTGGGCCGCGTCGATGCCGGCGACGCCGAGGGAGGTGCGGTGCAGCACCGCGACCACGTAGGCCGCGACGCCGACGCCCCACACGAGGAACGCCCCCCGGGGTACGGGGGTGCGTCCGTCAGCCGTCACGGGACCCATCGTCCCGCACCGGGGTCAGCCGGCGCGCAGGGCCTGCCGCTCGCGGTAGGCGTCGCGCTTCTCCTCGAAGCGGGACGCCGCCACCTCGAGCTCGTCGAGCGCCCGGGCCAGCTCGTCGCGGGCCTTCTCGCCCTCGGCGCCCAGCCCCTCCTTGTCCCACACCTTCCAGGTGCGCAGCACGGGGGCGAGCACCTCGTCCTTGTGGATGCGCAGGTCGTAGATGCCGGCCATCGCGATCTGGACCGACCGCCGTCCGAAGTCCTGGATGGTGTGGCCGGGCATCTGGAAGGTCGAGACGACGTCGCGCACGGCCTGCAGCGTCTGCTCGGGCGCGATCTCGAGCGCTGCCGCGAGCAGGTTGCGGTAGAACACCATGTGCAGGTTCTCGTCCTGCGCGATGCGGGCCAGCATCTGCTCGCAGTAGGGGTCCTCGGTGTACTTGCCGGTGTTGCGGTGCGAGATCCGGGTCGCAAGCTCCTGGAACGACACGTACGCGACCGAGCGCAGCATCTCGTCGTGGTCCTGCTCGAACCCGCCGCCCATGTGGTTCATCCGCTCGCGCTCGAGCTGCTGGGGGTCGACGGCCCGCGTCACGAGCAGGTAGTCACGCAAGGCCATGCCGTGCCGGCCCTCCTCGGCGGTCCACCGGTCGACCCACGTGCCCCACGCGCCGTCGCGGCCGAACGTCACCGAGATCTCGCGGTGGTAGCTCGGCAGGTTGTCCTCGGTGAGCAGGTTGACGATCAGCGCCGTGCGCGCCGTCGGGCTCATCTTCGACTGCTCCTGGGTCCAGGGCTCGCCGTCGAAGATGCCCTCGTAGTTGCGGCCCTCGCTCCACGGCACGTACTCGTGCGGGAACCACTCCTTGGCCGCCGTGAGGTGCCGTTCGAGCTCGCGCTCGACCACGGGCTCGAGCTCGTGCAGCAGCTGGAGCTGCGTGAGGTCCTTCACCGGGCACCTACCTTACGTCGCCGTAACTTACGGATGCGTAAGTTCAGTGTCGCGCCTACCCGCTGGTAAGTCGAGCCGGGACGCGCCCGACCTCGTCCTGGTCGCCGACAATTCACCCGACAACCGCACCGGCGGCCGGTAGGTTCGACGTCCATGAGCGCCACCCTCGTCGCCCGCGACCTCGCCGCCGGCCACGGGGCCCGCTCGCTGTTCAGCGGCCTGGACCTCGTGGTCGCCCCGGGCGACGTCGTCGGCCTGGTCGGCGCCAACGGGGCGGGCAAGTCCACGCTGCTGCGGATGATGGCCGGCCTCGACCAGCCCGAGCACGGCCGCCTCGCGCTCACGCCGCCGGCCGCCCAGCCCGGCTACCTGCCGCAGGAGGCCGACCGGCGTCCGGGCGAGACGGTGCGCGACCTCGTGCACCGCCGCACGGGGGTGGCCGCGGCCCAGCGGCGCCTGGACGACGCCACCGCCGCCCTGGCCGCCGGCGCCGAGGGCGCGGACGACGAGTACGCCGAGGCGCTGGAGACCTGGCTGCACCTGGGCGGCGCCGACCTGGACGAGCGGGCCGAGCAGGTCGTCGCCGACGTCGGGCTCGGCGTCGGCCTGGACGCCGGGACGACGTCGCTGTCGGGCGGCGAGGCCGCGCGGGCCGGGCTGGCCTGCCTGCTGCTCTCGCGCTACGACCTGTTCCTGCTCGACGAGCCCACCAACGACCTCGACCTGCGCGGCCTCGAGCGGCTCGAGCGCTTCGTGCGCGAGGTGCAGGCACCGGTGGTCGTCGTCAGCCACGACCGGGAGTTCCTGTCGCGCACCGTCAACCAGGTCGTCGAGCTCGACCTGGCCCAGCAGCAGGTCGGCGTCTACGGCGGCTCGTACGACGACTACCTGCGCGAGCGCGAGGTGGCGCGGCGGCACGCCCGCGAGGCGTACGAGGAGTACGACGAGACCCGCGGCGCCCTGGTCGACCGCGCCCGGATGCAGCGCGCGTGGAGCGACAAGGGCACCCGCAACGCGGTGCGCAAGGCCACCGACGGCGACAAGAACATCATCCACAAGAACCGCCAGAGCGCGCAGAAGCAGGCGGCGAAGGCCAAGCAGACCGACCGGTTGCTGGAGCGGCTCGAGGTGGTCGAGGAGCCGCGCAAGGAGTGGGACCTGCGCCTCGACATCGCCGCCGCGCCGCGGTCGGGTGCCGTGGTCGCCACCGCGCGGGGCGCGGTGGTGCGCCGCGGCGGTTTCACCCTCGGGCCGCTCGACCTGCAGCTCGACTGGGCCGACCGGGTCGTCGTCACCGGCCCCAACGGCTCGGGCAAGTCCACGCTGCTGGCGCTGCTGCTCGGCCGGCTGGACCCGGACGACGGCACCGCCGCCCTCGGGCCGGGCGTCGTCGTGGGCGAGGTCGACCAGGCGCGCGCGGCCTTCGACGGCGAGCAGCCGCTGCTCGACCGCTTCGCCGCACACGTGCCGGACTGGCCGACCGCCGACGTCCGCACGCTGCTGGCCAAGTTCGGGCTCGGCTCCGAGCACGTCCTGCGGCCGTGCTCGACGCTGTCGCCGGGCGAGCGCACGCGCGCCGCCCTGGCCCTGCTGCAGGCGCGCGGGGTCAACCTGCTGGTGCTCGACGAACCCACCAACCACCTCGACCTGCCCGCGATCGAGCAGCTCGAGCAGGCGCTGGACTCGTTCGCCGGCACCGTGCTGCTCGTGACGCACGACCGCCGCATGCTGGCGACCGTGCGCTCGTCGCGGCACTGGGCCCTGGACGCCGGACGGCTGACCGAGTCCTAGCCCGCAGCGGCGCCCGTCGTCGTCGCACCGGCCGCCGCGACCACGGCCCGCACCACCAGGTCGTCGTGCTCGGGCGGCACCGAGCGCAGGTCGAGCAGCAGCGCGCCGCGCTCGACCCGGCCCACCACCGCCGGCTCGCCGGTGCGCAGCGGCCGGGCGAGGCCGTCGTCCAGCCGGACGACGGCGCTGGCCAGACCGACGCCGGGCGCGCCACCGGCCCCGACCGCCGCCTGCACCTCGACCTCCTCGGCCACCTCGTCCGCCGCGGCGAGGGCCGACACCACCGCCTCGACGCGCGCGCGCACCGCGGCCACCGGCAGCTCCAGCGCCTGGACGACGGGTGCCGCCGGACCGCGCAGCGTGGCCTCCAGCGCGGCCAGGGTGAGCTTGTCGACCCGCAGGGCGCGGGCCAGCGGGTGCCGGCGCAGCCGCTCGACCAGGTCGGCGTCGCCCAGCAGCAGCCCGGCCTGCGGACCGCCGAGCAGCTTGTCGCCGCTGCCCGTCACCAGGTGCGCGCCGTCGCGCAGGGCGCTCGTGACGTCCGGCTCGTCGGGCAGCAGCGGGTGGCGCCGCAGCAGACCGCTGCCCAGATCGGCCACGAGCGGCACGCCCCGCTCGCGCAGCGGCCCGGCGAGCTCGGCCACCGGCACGCTCGCCGTGAACCCCTGCACCACGAAGTTCGAGGGGTGCACCTTCAGCACCAGGCCGGTGCGCTCGCCGACCGCCGCCAGGTAGTCCTCGAGGGTGGTGCGGTTGGTGGTGCCCACCTCGCGCAGCCGCGCACCGGTGGACTCCAGCAGGTCCGGCAGGCGGAAGCCGTCGCCGATCTCGACCATCTCGCCGCGCGACACCACGACCTCGCGGCCGGCGGCGAGGGCCGTCGCGGCCAGCACGAGCGCCGCGGCCCCGTTGTTGACGACGTGCACCCCACCGGCCTCGGGCACGGCCTCGGCGAGCGCCGCCAGCGTGCCGCGCCCGCGCCGGGCCCGGGCGCCGGTGCTGCGGTCGTACTCGACGTCGGCCGTGCCGGACGCCGCGAACACCTCGTCGGCCGCGGCGGCCGACAGCGGGGCGCGGCCGAGGTTGGTGTGCAGCAGCACGCCGGTGGCGTTGACGACGGGCACCAGCCCGGCGGCGGTGCCTGGCAGGCCCGCCAGCACGTGCTCGACGACGCCGTCGACGTCGGGCGCCAGTGCCCCGCGCCGGGCCTGCTCGAGCGCCGCGACGACGGCCTGCTTGACCAGGGCACCGCCGAGCCGCACCTGCGCGGCCCGCAGCCGGTCGTCGGCCAGCACCCGGTCGGTGCGGGGGACGGCGCGCCGCGGGTCGACCGCGGGATCGGCGCTCATGCGCGAGAGCCTACGAGGTGCGGTGCACCTTGTGCGGCGCCGCCTGCGCGAGCGGCTTGACCACCAGCAGGTCGACGTTGACGTGCGGTGGCCGCGTCGCGACCCACGCGATGGTGTCGGCCACGTCGTCCGCGGTCAGCGGCGCCTCGACGCCGGCGTACACCGCGTCGGCGGCCTGCTGGTCGCCGTCGAAGCGCACCAGCGAGAACTCCTCGGTGCGCACCATGCCCGGGGCGATCTCGGTGACCCGCACCGGCCGGCCGTTGAGCTCGAGCCGCAGCGTCTCGGTGAGCGCGGCCTCGGCGTGCTTGGCCGCCGTGTAGCCGCCGCCCTTCTCGTACACCTGCCGGCCGGCGATCGAGCCGGTGACGACCAGGTGGCCCCCGCTCCCGGCCTCGAGCGCGGGCAGCAGCGCCTGCACGACCCGCACCGTGCCGAGCACGTTGACGTCGTACATCCGCCGCCAGTCCTCGAGCGCGGACGTCGCGACCTCGGCCATCCCGAACGCGCCGCCCGCGTTGCTGACCAGCAGGGCGACGTCCGGGAGGTCGGCGGCGAGCGCCGCGACCGAGGCGTCGTCGGTGACGTCGAGCGTCACCGCGCGCACCCCCGGGACCTCGGCGGCCAGCGCGTCCAGCCGGTCACGGCGGCGGGCGGCCGCCACGACCTCGAAGCCCTCGGCCGCGAGCCGGCGAGCGGTCGCCGCGCCGATCCCGCTGCTCGCGCCGGTCACCACGGCCACGCCGCGCCATGCTCGCCCTGCCGCCTGCTCCGCCATGGCGGCCACCCTAGGTCGCGGGCACGACGACGGCCCCCCGGCCGGTGCCGGGGGGCCGTCGGTGCGCGGCGCGTGCCGCTAGGACGCGGGGGTGGCCAGGAAGAAGGACACCTGGCCCTCGCTGACGCTCGCGTCCAGCGTCTGCTGGTCGAGCAGCTGGGAGGCCTGCTGCTCGACGAACACCTTCACGCCGTCGTTGTCGATCACGTCGTCGCCCGGCGCGGGCGTGTCGACGACGCTGAGCTCGAGCCCGTCGCCGCCGGGGGCGAGCCGCAGCCCGGCGTTGTCGGGTGCCTCGGGAGCCTGGGTGAGGCCCCGGACGACGTCCACGGCCTGGTCGGTCAAGGTGAGCACGGTCGCTCCTGTCCGTCGGGGTTCGTCGGTCGTCCCACCCTCATCACGGACGGCAGCAGCAGGTCAAACCGGGACGGACCGGTCGTGCTCGGGCCGGGCGTGTCGGGTCAGGGCTCGTCCACCACGTGGACCGCGGCCTCCTCGGCCGACGCGCCCGCGCCGTCGATGCCGACGTCCTGGCCGACGAGGTCCTTCTCGGTGTCCTCGCGCACGCCCTCGTCGGGGTCGACCAGCCGGCCGGCCCGCTGGTCGCCCACCTCGTCGTCGGCGCGGAAGCCGTCGTCCTCGTCGTCCTGCGCGTCGGGGTCGTCGCGGTCGGAGACGTCCGAGCCCAGCGAGCTCTGCGACCCGGTGTCGGCCAGCGGGTCGTCGAACGCCAGGTTGGGGTCGGGCTCCTCCTGCGCGATGCGCTGCTCGAGGCTCTCGCCCTCGCGGGCCTCCTCGAACGTCGTGCCGAAGGACTCGACGGCGCGCGGCTTCTCGGGCGGGCTGTAGCCCTCGTCGAGCGGGTCGACCAGGCCGCGGTCGTCGAGACCGTCCTCGGCACCGGGCTGGTCCTCGTCGTCGACGCTGAACACGCCGCTGCTGTCGGTCTCGCTCTGGCTGTCGTCGAGGTCGCTCATGGGCCGAGCCTGCCACGCGCCTGCTCGGTCAGCACCCGCAGACCGTCCGGCGAGCGGCGGGTCACCCGGCGGCGGTCGAGCAGCTCGAGCAGCGGCACCGCCACCCTGCGCGAGCTCTGCCACGCGTCGCGCGCGGCCGCCACCGTGAACGGCTGCGGCAGCCCGACGAGCAGCCCGGCAGCGCGGTCGACCGCCACCGGGTCGAGCAGCACTCCCC
>NZ_BAAGXY010000150.1:0-3738 GCF_054779595.1 Angustibacter peucedani | reverse complement strand
CTGGCGCACGGCGGCCCGCGCGCTCGAGCAGGCCCCCGTGCTCGTGCAGGTGCCGCGGCGCGGCTACGTCCCGGCGCTGGCCTGCCAGCACTGCCGCACCCCGGCTCGCTGTGCCCGGTGCCGCGGCCCGCTCGCCATCGCCGCGGGCGGCGGGCCGCCGTCCTGCCGCTGGTGCGGCGTCGTGGCGGCCTCGTGGACCTGCCCCGAGTGCGGTGACCGGCGGCTGCGCTCGGTGGTCGTCGGCTCGCGGCGCACGGCCGAGGAGCTCGGTCGGGCGTTCCCCGGAGTGCCGGTGGTCACCAGCGGTGGCGGTGCGGTGGTCGCGTCGGTACCGGCCCGCCCCGCGCTGGTCGTGGCGACGCCGGGCGCCGAGCCTGTGGCCGAGGGAGGGTACGGCGCCGCGCTGCTGCTCGACGCCTGGGCGCTGCTCGGCCGCAGCGACCTGCGGGCGGGGGAGGAGGCCCTACGACGGTGGTCGGGCGCCGCCGGTCTCGTGCGGGGCGCTTCCGCAGGCGGCTCGGTCGTCCTGGTCGCCCCGGCCGGGCTGCCGCCGGTCGAGGCGCTGGTGCGCTGGGCTCCCACCTGGCACAGCGCGCGCGAGCTCGAGGCCCGGCAGGCGCTCGGCTTCCCGCCGGCCACGGCGGTCGCCACCCTCACCGGCCCGGCCGCCGCGGTCGAGGAGCTGCTGCAGGCGACGGCTCCGCCGGCGGACGTCGAGGTGCTGGGTCCGGTGCCGGTGCCCGAGCCGGCCCGGACGGCGCGGCCCGCCGAAGAGCCGGCGGTGCCGCTGCTGCTGCGCACCGCCCCTGCCCGCCGCGAGGCGCTGGCCCGGGCCCTGCAGGGCGCGGCCGCCGTCCGCAGCGCGCGCAAGCGACCGGGCTCGGTGCGGGTGCAGGTCGACCCGCTCGACCTGGTGTGAGCCGGGCAGCGAGCCGGTCGAGCCGTGCTCAGCCCAGCGGCGGGGCGGGGCAGTACATGCGGCGCCGACCGGCGTCCTCGACCCAGGTGTGCTCCGCCATCGGGTGCCCGCACACCGGGCAGGCGAACTGCGGGTCGGGCTGACCGGTGGGCGGCTGCTGCTGCGAGCCCAGCTGCGCCGGACCGAGGAACCGGAAGAGGAACGCGTAGACCCGGGCGCCCAACCACTGCCGCTGCTCGCCGTCGGCCACGTGACCAGTCTCCCACCGGCCGCCGACTAGACTGGAGCGCCCCCACCGCCCCGCACCACGAAGGACCTCCCGTGTCGATCCAGGACATCCGGCTCTTCGGCGACCCGGTCCTGCGCACGCCCGCCGCCGAGGTCACCGACTTCGACAAGGAGCTGCGCCAGCTGGTCAAGGACCTCACCGACACGATGCTCGACGCGCCCGGCGCCGGGCTGGCAGCCCCGCAGATCGGTGTCGGCCTGCGGGTGTTCACGTACTGGGTGGACGACGTCCTGGGGCACCTGGTCAACCCGCGGCTCGACCTGTCCGAGGAGCTGCAGGAGGGCGAGGAGGGCTGCCTGTCCTTCCCCGGCCTGGCCTTCGAGACACCCCGGGCGCTCCGCGTCGTCGCCAAGGGGCAGGACATGCACGGCGAGCCGGTGGTGCTCGAGGGCAGCGAGCTGATGGCGCGGTGCATCCAGCACGAGACCGACCACCTCGACGGCGTGCTGTTCATCGACCGCATGGACCGCGAGCAGCGCAAGCTCGCCATGAAGGCGATCCGCGAGGCCGAGTGGGCCGGTGGCGGCGTCCCGGCCGTGAAGCTGAGCCCGCACGCGACCTTCGGCAAGGCGCTGTAGGGCGTGCGTCTCGTCTTCGCCGGCACCCCCGAGGTCGCGGTCCCGTCGCTGCGGGCGCTGCTCGCGTCGTCCCACGAGGTCGTCGCGGTCGTGACCCGTCCCGACGCCCCGGCCGGTCGCGGACGTCGGCTGGTGGCCTCCCCGGTCGCCGAGGTCGCGTCCGAGGCGGGGCTGGAGGTGCTGCGCCCGGCCAAGCCGTCCGACCCGGAGTTCGTGGCACGGCTGCGAGAGCTCGCGCCCGACTGCGCGCCTGTCGTCGCGTACGGCGCGCTCGTGCCGCGGCCCGTGCTCGACGTCCCGGCGCACGGCTGGGTGAACCTGCACTTCTCGCTGCTGCCCGCCTGGCGCGGGGCTGCGCCGGTGCAGCACGCGATCATGGCCGGCGACGCCGTCACCGGGGCCAGCACGTTCCGGCTCGAGAAGGGGCTCGACACCGGCCCGGTCTTCGGCGTCATGACCGAGACCATCCGCCCGGACGACACCAGCGGGGCGCTGCTCGGCCGGCTCGCCGAGGCGGGGGCCGGGCTGCTCGTCGCGACCCTGGACGGCATCGCCGACGGCTCGCTCGAAGCACGGCCCCAACCCGCCGAGGGCGTCAGCCTCGCGCCCAAGGTGGACGTCGCGCACGCCCGGGTCGACTGGACCGCACCGTCCGCCCGAGTCGACCGTCTCGTGCGCGGCTGCACCCCCGCACCCGGTGCCTGGACGACGGTCGGCGGGCAGCGGCTCAAGCTCGGGCCGGTCGAGGTCTCGCCCGCGGCCGCCGACGGCCCGCTGGCGCCCGGAGAGCTGCAGGTCGGCCGGCGCGACGTCCACGTCGGCACCGGCACCGACCCGGTGCGGCTCACCACCGTCCAGCCGCCCGGCAAGAAGCCGATGCCGGCCGCGGACTGGGCGCGGGGTGCCCGCGCCGCCACGGGCGACCGGCTCGGGGACGACGCATGAGCGAGCGCCGACCGCCGCAGCGGCGCTCGGCCCAGCGCCCGTCCGAGCGCACCCGACGCGCCGACCAGGCCCGGCTGGCCGCGTTCGACACCCTGCGCGCCGTCGCCGAGGACGACGCCTACGCCAACCTCGTGCTCCCGCGCCTGCTGCGCGAGCGCCGCGTCGTCGGCCGGGACGCCGCCTTCGCCACCGAGCTCGCGTACGGGGCGCTTCGCCTGCAGGGCCTGCACGACGCGGTGCTGGGTGCGAGCGTCGACCGCCCGCTCGCCGACCTCGACCCCGGCCTCCTGGACGCGCTGCGCCTGGGGGCGCACCAGTTGCTGGCCATGCGCGTGCCGCCGCACGCCGCCGTCAGCGAGACCGTCGCGCTGGTGCGCCACCGGGTCGGGCACGGCCCCGGCGGCCTGGCCAACGCGGTGCTGCGCCGGGTGGGCGAGCGCGACCTCGAGTCCTGGGTCGCGCAGGTGGCCCCCGACCCGACCACCGACCTGCTCGGGCACCTCGCCGTCCGGCACAGCCACCCGCTGTGGGTCGTGCGGGCGCTGCGCGAGGCGCTCGCCGGGCGCGGCGTGCCGGGCGACCGGCTGGACGACGAGCTCGCCGCCCTGCTCGCGGCCGACAACGCCGCTCCCGAGGTGGCGCTCGTGGCGCGCCCCGGGCTCGCGACCGTCGAGGAGCTCGTGGCCGCTGGGGCCCGGCCCGGCCGCTGGGCGGCGCACGCCGCGCGGTGGACCAGCGGCGACCCGGGATCCGTGGCTGCCGTGCGCGAGGGACGGGCCGGCGTCCAGGACGAGGGCAGCCAGCTCGTCGCGCAGGCGCTGGCCGACGTCCCGGTCGAGGGCCGTGACGAGCGGTGGCTCGACCTGTGCGCCGGGCCGGGCGGCAAGGCGGCGCTGCTCGGCGCGCTGGCCACGGCGCGCGGCGGCCGGCTGGTCGCGGTCGAGCAGGCCGCCCACCGCGCCGAGCTGGTTCGCTCCGCGGTGGCAGCCCTCGGCGACGCCGTCGAG
>NZ_BAAGXY010000149.1:0-7715 GCF_054779595.1 Angustibacter peucedani | reverse complement strand
GCGCGCCGCCGACCGGGACGGCCGCTACGCCATGGCGGTCGCGGCGCTGCCGGGCAGCAACGAGACCACGCCGGGCCTGGCCGTCGACGGCACGCGGGCGGCGGCGGTGCTGGGCTTCGCCGGTCGCGGCCCGGACGACGTGCAGGGCGTGATCCGGCCGACGCTGCCGCCGTCCTTCGTGCTGCGCCCGGGCGTGGTCGAGGTGCGGGCGAGCACCGCTGACCTGCGCAGCCCCTCGCCGCTGGAGCTCTCGGCCACGCTGGAGACCGACGCCGGCTGGCGCGAGGCCGACCTGGGCGCGCTGCGCGAGGGCCCGCAGACCTACCGGGGCACGGTGCCGTCGTCCTGCTCGGCCGGCTGCCGGTTGGTCGCGCTCACGGTGCGCCACCCGGCCACCGACATCGTGTCCGGCACCGCCACCGTCACCTTCAACGAGCTGCTCGCCGGCCCGGCCGGCCGGCCCGAGCGCCTGGACGCTGGGTTCGACCGGCGCGGCACCTGGCGCCCGCCGGTGGTCGACACCGGTGGTGCGTCGGCCCCGCTCGAGGTCGGGGCCGGCGGCCTGGTCGCCCGCGTGACCACGCCGGTCGGCTTCCCCGCCCGGGTCTTCCGCGGGGACGCGCCGTCGCCGGCTCCCGCGCTCGGCGGCCCCGAGACGCCGTCGCGCGACGGGCTGGTGCGCGTGCGCGGCTTCGACGGCGTCCCCACCGGCGTGCGCCAGGCCGGCCGCGCCGCGTTCGTGCCGGGCCTGGGCCGCGGCGGTGCGCTGGTCGACCTCGAGCTGGTGCTGCGCAGCGTGCAGGGCGCGCAGTCCGACGAGCAGCAGGTGTGGCTCTCGCGCGACGACGCCGGGGCCGAGCGCGCGCTGCGCGGCGCGCTGGCGTCGTCCGGGATCACGGTCACCGGCCGCTCGACGGCGGCGCAGGCGCTGGACGTGCTGGACGGCGAGGGCGCGGTGCTCGCGCTGCTGCTCTTCCTCGCATGCGGCGCGGTCGCGGTGCTGGTCGCGGTGGGTGCGGTGCTCGTCGCCGCGTTCGTCGGCTCGCGCGCCCGGGCGGCCGAGGTGTCGGCGCTGCGCTCGGTGGGCGTGCGCCGGCGCGTGCTGCGGCGGGCGCTGCTGCTCGAGAACGTCGCCGGGGTGCTCGTTGCCCTGGTCTGCGCCATGGTCGCGGCGCTCGTGGCGGTCGTGGTCGTGCTGCCGGTGCTGCCGCTCGCCGACGAGGACTCCTCGGTGCTGGTGCCGCGCACCACGCCGGACCTGCTGGCCGGGGCGTGGTCGGCGGCAGGCGTGACCGCGCTGCTCGTCGTCCTCGCGGTGCTCGTGGCGACGGCGCAGCTGCGCGCGTCGTCCGTGGAACGGATGAGGGAGGGTGCTCGATGAGCGGCCTGGACGTCGCGGCCCACGGGCTCGTGCACATCTACCGGCTGGAGGGCAACGACGTCGTCGCGCTCTCCGGCGTCGACCTGGACATCGCCGCGGGCGAGGTCGTCGGGCTGCTCGGGCCGTCCGGCTCGGGCAAGTCCACGTTGCTCAACCTGCTGGCCGGGCTGCTGCGCCCGAGCGCCGGGCGGCTGCGCGTCGGCGACCACGACCTGACCCGGCTGGACGAGAAGGGGCTGGCCCGCATGCGCGCCAGCGACGTCGGGATCGTCGTCCAGGGCGCCATGCGCAACCTGCTGCCCTACGCGTCGCCGGTCGACAACGTGCGGTTCGCCCAGCGCGGTGCGCGCTCGATCCGGCGCGACCTGCCCGACCCGCACGAGGTGCTCGACCTGGTGGGCCTGGCCGACCACGCGCGCACGCCGCTCGGCCAGCTCGCGCCCGGCCAGAAGCAACGGCTCGCGGTCGGCGTCGCGCTCGGTGCCCGGCCCGGCCTGCTGCTGCTCGACGAGCCCACCAGCCAGCTCGACCACGAGGGCCGCGACGAGGTGCTGGCCGCCGTCGAGGACGTCAACCGGCTGGTCGGCACCACGGTCGTCGCGGTCACGCACGACCCCGAGGTGGCGCTGCGGCTGCGGCGCACCGTGACCATCCGTGACGGCCGAGTCGGCTCGGAGGGACGGCGCGGCGAGGACTTCGCGGTCGTCGGCCGCGACGGCTCGCTCGCGCTGCCGCCGGACGTGCTCGAGGTCGTGCCGCCCGGGTCGCTGCTGGCGGTGCAGCTGGAGCCGGACGGCTCGGTGCGGCTGGTGCCGCAGGGCCAGGACGAGGGAGCGGGGGAGGTCGCATGAGCGAGCACGAGCACGGTCGGCACCGTGCGGCGGCCGCGGGCGCGGTGGACGTCGTGGCGGACGGCGCGTCGGACGGCGCAGCCGCCGAGCTGCGTGCGCGCGGCCTGCGGGTGGCGTTCGACGGTCGCGTGGTGCTGGACGGCGCGGACCTGGCCGTGCGCAGCGGCCAGCTGGTCGCGGTCACCGGGCCCTCGGGCGCGGGCAAGACCACGCTGCTGTGGGCGCTCGCCGGCCTGCGCCCCGCGGACCAGGGCGAGGTGCTGCTCGACGGCGCCCCGACCGGGTCGCGCGACGACGCGGCCGCGCGCGGCGTCGTCGTCATCCCGCAGGGCAACGCGCTGGCCACCGTCCTCACCGCGAGCGAGAACGTCGTCGTCCCGCTGCTGGCGGCCGGCACCGACCCGTCGCACGCGCGCTCGGAGGCGGCGGCGGCGCTGGAGTCCGTCGGGCTCGGGCAGTCCGGCCACCAGCTGGTCGAGGAGCTCTCGGGCGGGCAGCAGCAGCGCGTCGCGGTGGCGCGCGGGCTGGCCCAGCGCGGCCGGGTGCTGCTGGCCGACGAGCCCACCAGCGAGCTGGACGCCGTCAACCGCGCCCGGGTCGTCGACCTGCTGCGGGCCGAGGCCGAGCGGGGGGCGGCCGTCGTCCTGGCCACGCACGACCCCGAGGCCGCGGCCGCGTGCGACGCCGAGCTGCACCTGGACGCCGGCGTGCCGGAGTGGGTGCGGCCCCTAGCGGACCGCGGGCGGCCGTAGCCAGCGCGGTCACGGAGTTGCTGACCAAACCGGTACATCAGCGACATCGTGGCGCCACCTTTGCGCAGGTACGGCGTCGAGAACAAGCTCGGCGGAACCTTCACGACCGCAGACGACCCCAGGTATGTCGCCTTCGGCGACTACCGTGGCGAGCACAGCACGCTGGGACACACCGCGGCCGACCTGATCAAGTCAGGATTCAGCCTGGCCGTTGCCGACTTCGTCCACGAAAACCCACTGCGCTACGGCCGTCAGCCAACCTTCGCTGAGACCCTCAACGGCTACAACGACCAATACGTCGGCCCATGGCCAACCACCGGCTCGGACGTCGGCCAGATCGTCGCCCTCGCCGTCGCGGCGGGGTACACGAGAAGCAGGGGGGTCACAACAGCAGCTAAGCAGTCCGAAGGGGCCGCAAAGACCGTTGATGACAGCTTGCCGAAACCCCAGGTCGGCAGTCAGGATCTCCAGAACCACATCGACGCTCTCTATAAGGGGACGGCCAACCCGAACCGGGTCGGCAACGGGACAACGATGGACGCGATCCGGAACGAACTTGCGACGGGTGTCCCGACCGCTGGCCGCATGCATTCGATCAAGGGGCAGGAGAGGCTCAACGGCTTGAACAAGTGGCTGCGTAGAAATCCTGACGCTCCGTACTACGACCGACTGGTCGCACAGAGCCTCGCGGACGAACTCAGCCTCGTTCTGAGGGGTGGCGGATGAGCGCCGAGACCGTAGCCGCGGTCGCTGCCCTGATCCACGCGAACCGTGAGCTGCTGCCAGTGCTGGAAGAGCACCTTGCCGACAACGACGGGGAGGTCCTGCCGACCATCGTGCTCGATGACGTTGTCCGGTGGCTCGTTGCACATCGGAAGTCGCACCCCGAAGTGTGCCGGTCAGTTTTCGCTTGGTTGGAGGAGGAACTCGCTGATGCCTCGGAGGCTGTCCGTGGGCTGATCACGGTCAGCGGGATTGTCATGATTCCTGACCCCGGCCAACCAGGCGCTGAGTTGCGCGACCTCCTTGGACCAAGGCTTCGGGCGGTCGATCCGTGGCGCGACTGATCGCTCTCCTGGCGACTCTGGCAGTGGCCTGGTTCGGCATGTCCGATCCAGTGACTTTCGGGGCCTCGGATCCGAGCACATCGGTCGCCATCCAAACCTACGACGGTCTCCACGGGGCGGAAGCACCCACTCACACCACGACCGAGCGGGGCCCTCCCACGACGTCGCGCGACTCTAACTACGACGCCATCGGCCCTTGGCCGCGCGGCGCGTCGCCGCGCCTCAGCGCGGCCGTGACTGAGGCCCTGACCACCGACAACGCTGCCGGATTCGTTCACGGCGTGCGCACTACGGCTACGACCCTGACGAGAGCCCCGGCGGAACCCGGTGGGCAATCGTCGCTCGCGCGGGCGGGTGTTGCCGCAAAGGCCGCGGACGACTTTGTCGGCCCGCTCTCGAAGGCTGAGGGAGCCTGACCCGGTTCCCCGGACACGTTCGACGTGGTGATCATGCCGCTCCCTCAGTGGCGGCGTGAAGGGTTTCGAAGTCGTGCGGGGGTCTGCTGCACGAACAGGTGACAAGTTGAGTCGAGTAGTTCGCAGATGACCGCAGCGGGGTAGGCGAAGCCGGCGTGAGCCCTCGCCCGGTACGGTGCCGCCTGTGCCCAAGCCCCTGCGCCTCGGCTTCGACCCCGTGGCCCGCGCCCAGGAGCTGTGGCGCGCGCGCTGGGGTGCCGACGACTCGATGGCGGCCGCGACGTCCGTCATGCGGGTGCAGCAGCTGCTCATCGCCCGCTACGACGAGGAGCTGCGCGCGCACGGCCTGACCTTCGCCCGCTACGAGGCGCTGGTGCTGCTCACCTTCAGCCGCGCCGGCCGGCTGCCGCTGTCGAAGATCGGCGAGCGGCTCATGGTGCACCCGACGTCCGTCACCAACATCGTGCAGCGGCTCGAGCAGGCCGGGCTGGTCGAGCGCTCGCCGAACCCGCGCGACGGCCGGGGCACGCTCGCCGGCATCACGGACGACGGCCGCGCCGTCGTCCAGGCGGCCACGGACGACCTCGTGGAGCTGGACTTCGGCCTCGGCTCGCTCGACGCGGGCGAGCGCGAGCAGCTGTTCACGCTGCTGCGCAAGGTGCGGGTCGCGGCCGACGACTTCGCCGACTGACAGGTACTAGGACGTCCTAGTAAAGTGGCCGCCATGAGCGACCACGACGAGGACGTCATCGCCGCCGGGCGGGCCCGCTGGCAGCAGCGCTACGACGGCGCCGTCCGCGGCGGGAAGGTGCGCGACGCGGACTTCAGCACGCTGTCGGGCAGCGAGGTCGAGCCGGTGTACGGCCCGCCGGAGGGCTCGGTCGACCCGCGCATGGAACGCATCGGCTGGCCGGGCGAGTTCCCGTTCACCCGCGGCCTGTACCCCACGGGCTACCGCGGTCGCACCTGGACGATCCGCCAGTTCGCCGGCTTCGGCAACGCCGAGCAGACCAACGAGCGCTACCGGATGATCCTCGCGCGCGGCGGCGGCGGGCTGTCGGTCGCGTTCGACATGCCGACCCTCATGGGCCGCGACTCCGACGACCCGATGAGCCTGGGCGAGGTGGGGCACTGCGGCGTCGCGGTCGACTCCGCCGCCGACATGGACGTGCTCTTCGCCGGCATCCCGCTCGGCGACGTGACGACGTCCATGACCATCAGCGGCCCGGCCGTGCCGGTCTTCTGCATGTACCTCGTCGCGGCCGAGCGGCAGGGGGTCGACCTGTCGACGCTGGACGGCACGCTGCAGACCGACATCTTCAAGGAGTACATCGCGCAGAAGGAGTGGCTGTTCGCGCCCGAGCCGCACCTGCGCCTGATCGGCGACCTGATGGAGTACTGCGCCGAGAACATCCCGGCCTACAAGCCGCTGAGCGTCAGCGGGTACCACATCCGCGAGGCCGGCTCGACGGCCGCGCAGGAGCTCGCGTACACGCTGGCCGACGGCTTCGCGTACGTCGAGCTGGGCCTGTCGCGCGGCCTGGACGTCGACGCGTTCGCCCCGGGCCTGAGCTTCTTCTTCGACGCGCACGTGGACTTCTTCGAGGAGATCGCCAAGTTCCGCGCCGCGCGCCGCATCTGGGCCCGCTGGCTGCGCGACACCTACGGGGCGACGACCGACCGCGCGCAGTGGCTGCGCTTCCACACCCAGACGGCCGGCGTCTCGCTGACCGCGCAGCAGCCGTACAACAACGTCGTCCGCACGGCGGTCGAGGCGCTGGCAGCGGTGCTCGGCGGCACGAACTCGTTGCACACCAACGCGTTGGACGAGACGCTCGCGCTGCCCACCGACGAGTCGGCCGAGATCGCCCTGCGCACCCAGCAGGTGCTGATGGACGAGACCGGCGTCACCAACGTCGCCGACCCGCTCGGCGGCAGCTGGTACGTCGAGGCGCTGACCGACCGGATCGAGGCGGAGGCAGAGGCGATCTTCGAGCGGGTCCGTGCGATGGGCGAGCACGGCCGCGACCGCGGCGCCGACGGCGAGGTCGAGCACCCGATCGGCCCGATGACCAGCGGCATCCTGCGCGGCATCGAGGACGGCTGGTTCATGTCCGAGATCGCCGAGGCGGCCTTCCAGTACCAGACCTCGCTGGAGAAGGGCGACAAGAAGGTGGTGGGCGTCAACGTCCACACCGAGTCGCTGACGCACGAGCTCGAGATCCTGCGGGTCAGCCACGAGGTCGAGCGCGAGCAGGTGCGGGTGCTCGGGGCGCGTCGCACCGACCGCGACGACGCGCTCGTGCGGCAGCGGCTCGCCACGATGGTCGAGGTCGCGCAGGGCGACGGCAACCTCATCGGGCCGATGCTGGACGCCGTGCGCGCCGAGGCGACGCTGGGCGAGATCTGCGACGCGCTGCGCGAGCTGTGGGGCGTCTACCGCGAGCCCGCGCGGTTCTGAGGATTTCGGGCCTCCCGGCCCCCCCGGTTAGGGTTGTGCGTCCGGTCCGGGAGTTCACCGACGACGCACGAGGAGCAGCACCACGATGAAGCGCGCCGCCACGGGGGTCATGACCCTCGTCGGGCTCGTGCTCGTCATCTGCGCCGTGATGGGCGCGGTGCTGCTCGGCCCGCACGGCACGTGGCACACCGAGCTGCACGTGCCGGCCGGTCGCTCGGCCGTCGTGGTGAGCCCGTCGCTGGCCAGCGTCATCGGCCCGCGGATCTCGCTCGAGGCCAGCGCCGACGGCGACGCCGGCGTGCCGCTGTTCGCCGGTCGTGCCCGCCCGGACGACGCCGACGCCCTCGTCGACACCGCCGACCGGCTCGTGGTCGACGGGCTGGACGGCGCGCGCGAGCTCTCCACCAGCCGCCGCAGCGGCACCGACCCCGTGCCGGCCCCGGCCGACCTCGACGTGTGGGGGAGCAGCGCCACCGGCACGGGTGACCTGCGGCTGACCTACCGCGCCCCGCTCGGCGCGCAGACGGTGGTGCTGGCCCGCACCGACGGCCGGCCGCTGCCGGCGATGACGCTGCGGCTGGCGTGGTCCGACCGCACCTGGCTGTGGCTGCCCGCGGTCCTGGCGGTCGTCGGGCTGGCCCTGGTGCTGCTCGCACGGCGGGTGCGCCGTCCGGCGTCCGCGAGCGGGCTGTCGGCCGCGGCGCGCCGTCGTCGCCGGCTCTCGACCGGTGCCAGCCGCCCGCGGCCCGGTGCCGGGCGGCCGGCGAAGACCAAGCACGTCGGCAAG
>NZ_BAAGXY010000148.1:0-6461 GCF_054779595.1 Angustibacter peucedani | reverse complement strand
GGCGCGGTGCGCCGCGTCGCGCTCGGCCTGCTCGAGGGCCTGGGCGCCGTCGGCCGGGCGCTGCTCGCGCTCGGCCCGGTCGACGGCCGACTCGGGCAGCACCGGCCGCAGCCGGGCCACGACCTGGCGGTGCAGTTCCTCGGGGCCGAGGTCGGCGTCCAGCACCAGGTAGCGGGACGGCGCCCGGCGGGCCAGCTCGAGGAACCGTCCGCGCACGCGGGCGTGGAACTCGTCGGGCTCGGCCTCGAGCCGGTCGTGCTCGTCGCGGCGGCGGGTGCGCCCGGCGTCCGGCTCGATGTCGAGGACGACGGTGAGGTCGGGCGTCAGGCCCTGCGTGGCCCAGCGCGACAGCTGGGCCACCTCGGCCGTGCCGAGGTCGCGACCCTCGCCCTGGTAGGCCACCGAGGAGTCGGCGAAGCGGTCGGTGACCACGACGGACCCGGCCTCGAGCGCAGGCCGGACGACGGTCTCGACGTGGTGCGCGCGGTCGGCCGCGAACAGCAGCGCCTCGGCCCGGGCGGCGAGGTGGTCGCCGTGCAGCAGGACGTCGCGCAGCCGCTGGCCGGCCGGCGTGGCCCCGGGCTCGTGGGTGAGCACGGCGGTGTACCCCTGCCCGGTGAGCCACTCGCCGAGCAGCCGCACCTGGGTGGACTTGCCCGCGCCGTCGCCGCCCTCGAAGGCCACGAACCGGCCGGGGTAGGGGGCCCGACGCGCGGGCGCGTCGTGCAGCTGGCGCTGCTTGACCGCGGCGGCGAGGTCGGCCACCAGCGAGATGCCGGCGCGGTCGTCCATCTGCCGGTAGGACGCCAGGCCGATAAGCACCGCGACCACGCCGGCGAGCAGGAACGTGGCCATCACGCCGGTGTAGGTCAGGCTGACGTACTCGTTGACGCGCACGGTGTGCGGAAGCCCGAGCAGCTTGGAGATGCCGGCCGCGACCACCGGGCCGAGCGCCAGCACCGTGATCAGGACGACGCGCACCATCGACTGCACGAACGCGAACGTGCGACCACGGACGTCGTCGCCGACCTCGAGGCCCAGCAGCGTGTAGCCGGTGACCCACGCGGCGCCCGCGCACCCGCCGAGGCCGATGGTGAACAGCACGGCGAGCACGATGTTGGGCACGAGCGACATCAGCACGAGCCAGCCGCCGGCCGCGGCGATCGAGAGCCCGAAGAGGCGTCGCCGGCTGAACCCGCTCAGCAGCCGCGGCGCGAGCCACATGCCCGCGGCCATGCCGACGAACACCGAGGCGAACAGGGTGCCGTAGCCCGGTGAGCCCGCCCCGAGGTCGCCGACGAAGCTCTGCGCGAGGCCGATGACGAAGCCACCTGCCGCGAAGGCGCCAAGCATGCCCAGCACGAGGCCACGCACGAGCGGTGTGCGCCCGATGTACGTCCAGCCGTCGAGCGCCGTGCGCAGCACGGACTCCTGCCGCACCGACGACGACCGCACCTGCGGGAACTCCAGCCGCCAGATCACCAGGGCCGAGACCAGGAAGGTCAGCGCGTTGACGTACAGCGCGAGGTAGGTCGGGTTGCCCGCGAAGTGCGGGATGACGCCGTCGATGACGCCGCTGAACAGCGTCAGGCCCGAGAACACGACCGCGGCCAGCGGGGCGGAGCCGTAGGTGACGACCAGGCTGAGCTGGTTGGCCGCCTCGAGCCGCCGCCGCGGCACCAGGTTGGGCACCGTGGCGTCCTTGGCCGGCATCCAGAACAGGCCGACGACCTCGACCAGCACGGTGGCGACGTACAGCCACCACAGCGTGCCGACCAGCGGGATCGAGCAGAACAGGGCGAACCGCAGGACGTCGCCGTAGACCAGCGTCCAGCGCCGCGGCAGGCGGTCGGCGACGACGCCCGCGAGCGGCCCGAACAGCACGGCCGGCGCGAGCCGCAGGATGAACACGCCCGAGACGGCGAGCAGCTTGGCGGCCGGGGTCTGCGGCAGCGCCCCCGCCAGCGCCGTGGTGGCGAGCAGGCCGAGCCAGTCACCGAAGCTGGACAGGCCGAGCGCGAGCCACAGCCGCCGGAAGGGGGTGATCGCGAGGACCGCCCGGACGTCGTGGTCGGGGGCGTCGAGCTCGTCCGCCGCCTCGGCCGTGAGCTCCTCGGCTGCGGTCACCGCAGGCGGCTCGGGCTGGGGCACGGTCGTCTCAGGCACGTCGGCAGCCTACGGGAGTCGCCTGACAGGCGGCCGAGCCGCGCACCGCCGGCCTCAGGACTCCGTCGCCGCCGTCTTCTTCGCGGCGGTCTTCTTCGCGGCGGTCTTCTTGGCGGCCGTCTTCTTCGCGGTCTTCTTGGCCGTGGTCTTCTTCGCGGCCGTCTTCTTGGCCCCGCGCTTCTTCACCGGCCCGCGCGCCCGCTTGTCGGCGAGCAGCTCGGCCGCCCGCTCGAGCGTGATGGCCTCGACGGCGTCGTCCTTGCGCAGCGTCGCGTTGACCTCGCCGTCGGTGACGTAGGGGCCGAAGCGGCCGTCCTTGACCACGACCGGCTGGCCCGACACCGGGTCGGCGCCCAGCTCGCGCAGCGGCGCCGACGCCGCCTGGCCGCGCCCGCGCTTGGGCTGGGCGTAGATCGCGAGCGCCTCGTCCAGCGTGAGGTCGAACAGCTGCGCCTCGCTGGTGAGCGAGCGCGAGTCGGTGCCCTTCTTCAGGTACGGCCCGTAGCGGCCGTTCTGGGCGGTGATCTCGTCGCCGGACGACGGGTCGACGCCCACGATGCGCGGCAGCGACAGCAGGCGCAGCGCATCGGCCAGCGTCACGCTCTCGGGCGACATGTCCTTGAACAGGCTGGCGGTGCGCGGCTTGGGGCCGGCCGCCTTCTTGGCCGTCTTCTTCGCGCCCTCGGCCGGAGCCGGCTCGGGCTCGTCCTCGAGCAGCTCGGTGACGTAGGGGCCGTAGCGCCCGGCCTTGACCACGACGGCCCGCCCGGTGGCCGGGTCCTCGCCGAGCACGCGGCCGTCGTCCCCGCTCATCGTCAGCAGCTCGCGGGCCTTGTCGACGCTGAGCTCGTCGGGCGCGACGTCGTCCGGGACGGTAGCACGCTGCGGCTCGCCGTCCGCGCCCGTGACCTCGACGTACGGGCCGTAGCGGCCCACGCGCAGGACGACGTCCTCGCCGATCGGCACGGTGCTGATCTCGCGCGCGTCGATCTCGTCCAGGTCGCCCGCGAGGTCCTTGAGGCCCTCGAGCGCGCTGTCGGCGTCCCCGAAGTAGAACCGCTGCAGCCAGCGCGAGCGCTCCTCGCGGCCGTCGGCGATCTTGTCGAGGTCCTCCTCCATGCCGGCCGTGAAGTCGTAGTCGACCAGCCGGCCGAAGTGCTCCTCGAGCAGCCGCGTGACGGCGAAGGCCACCCACGACGGGACGAGCGCGTTGCCGCGCGTCCAGACGTAGCCGCGGTCGATGATCGTCGAGATGGTCGAGGCGTACGTCGAGGGCCGGCCGATGCCGCGCTCCTCGAGCGCCTTGACCAGGCTCGCCTCGGTGAAGCGTGGCGGCGGGCTCGTCTCGTGCCCCGAGACCTCGATGTCGCGGGCGCTGAGGTCGTCGCCCTCGGCCAGCTGCGGCAGCCGACGCTCGGCCTCGCGCTCGTTCGCCTCGGCCTCGCGCTGCTCGTCGCGGCCCTCCTCGTAGGCGGCGAGGAACCCGCGGAAGGTGATGACGGTGCCGCTCGCGCTGAACTCCGCGACCCGTCCGTCGGACGCCGTCGCCGCGAGCTTCACCGAGGCCGTCGAGCCGCGCGCGTCGGCCATCTGGCTGGCGACGGTGCGCTTCCAGATCAGCTCGTAGAGGCGGAAGTCGTCGCCGCGCAGCTGGCCCGAGACCTGCGCCGGGGTGCGGAACCGGTCGCCCGCGGGGCGGATCGCCTCGTGCGCCTCCTGGGCGTTCTTGGCCTTGCCGGCGTACAGGCGCGGGGCGTCGGGCACGTACTCGGGGCCGTAGAGCTCGCGGGCCTGCGACCGCGCCGCGGTGAGGGCCTCGCTCGACAGCACGGTCGAGTCGGTGCGCATGTAGGTGATGAAGCCGTTCTCGTACAACGACTGCGCGACGCGCATGGCGTGCCGGGACGAGAAGCGCAGCTTGCGTCCGGCCTCCTGCTGCAGCGTCGAGGTGGTGAACGGCGCGGCCGGACGACGGGTGTACGGCTTCTCGTCGACCGAGCTGACGGTGACGGCGGCCTGCTCCAGCCCCTGCGCCAGCGAGGTCGCGGCGGCGAGGTCGAGGTGCACCAGGTCGCGCGAGCCCTGCGTGAGCCGGCCGAGGTCGTCGAAGTCCTTGCCGGTGGCGACCCGCGAGCCGTCGACGCCGGTGAGGCGGGCGGTGAAGTTCGAGTCGTCGTCCGTCGCGAACGTGCCCTGCAGGTCCCAGTACTGCGCGCTGCGGAACGCCATCCGCTCGCGCTCGCGCTCGACCACCAGCCGCGTGGCCACCGACTGCACGCGGCCGGCCGACAGGCCCTGGCGCACCTTGCGCCACAGCACCGGCGAGACCTCGTAGCCGTAGAGGCGGTCGAGGATGCGGCGCGTCTCCTGCGCGTCGACGAGGCGGTCGTCGATGTCGCGGGTGTTCTCGAGCGCGCGCTGCAGCGCCTCGCGGGTGATCTCGTGGAACACCATGCGCTTGACCGGCACCTTGGGCTGCAGCGCCTCGAGCAGGTGCCACGCGATGGCCTCGCCCTCGCGGTCCTCGTCCGTCGCGAGGAAGAGCTCGTCCGCGTCCTTGAGCAGCCGCTTGAGCTCGGACACCTTCTTCTTCTTGTCGCTGTCGACGACGTAGTACGGCTCGAAGCCGTTCTCGAGGTCGACGGCGAACTTGCCGAACGGCCCCTTCTTCATGTCGGCCGGCAGCTCGGAGGGCTGCGGCAGGTCTCGGATGTGCCCGACGCTGGCCTCGACGTCGTAGCCGTCGCCGAGGTAGCCGGCGATGGTCTTGGCCTTGGCCGGCGACTCGACGATGACGAGCCGGCGGCGGCCGGAGGACGACGTGGCCACGCTTCTCCTTCTGCTGGGCACGGATCTCGCAGGGTTCACGCGCAGGTCGGGCGGGGTCGAGCAGGGGTCGAGCAGGCGTCGAGCAGGGCCCGACGGGCCACGACGGTAACGCTGCGGCACCGAGAGTGTGCAATCCGGGGCTCTCCGCGACCTCTCAGCGCGTCGCGGTCGGGCTGCCCGCGGGGTGGAGGAGGAGGTCGGCGACCAGGTGCCGGACGTCGGGCAGCAGCTCGCCCCGGACGTCGGCCTCCGGGCGCTCGAGCAGGTGGGCCAGGGCGCCGACCACCTGCCCGACGGACAGCTCGCCGTCGCTCGCGCCGACCAGCCCGGCCAGTGCCGTGCTCGCTCGCACCGCCCGGCCCAGGCCGCCGCCCTGGCGCAGCAGCACGACCTGGGGGTCGTCGGCGCCGGGCGTGCCGTGCCGCTCCTCGGTGACGTCCGGCGCCACCACGAGGTGCGCGGCGAGCAGGTCGTCGTCCGTGGTGCGGGCGAGCCAGTCCTCGGCGTCCAGGACGGCGGTCACGACCTCGCCCCGCGGCCCGTCGAGCGGTCCGCGGACGTCGTCCAGGCGGTGGGTCGTGGTGCCGACGGTGCTCGCGGGTCGGCGCAGGGTGACGACGCCGAAGCCGACGGCCTCGACCCCGCGGGCGGCGAAGTCGTCGAGCCAGCCGGCCACGAGCGCCTCGTGCGCGGGCGTGCCGGGCAGGTGGCCGCCGTCGCGCGCCCAGGTCTCGGCGTACTCGGCGGGGTCCTGCACCTCGCGCTGCACCACCCAGGCCTGGACGTCGGGCGGCAGCCACGCGCCCACCCGCTCGCGCCATTCGCCGTCGACGTGCTCCCAGTTGCCGAGCAGCTGGGCCACGCCGCCGGGCGCGAGGTGGTCGCCGAGGCCGCCGACCAGCTGGCGCACCACGTCGTCCCCGGCGCGCCCGCCGTCGCGGTACTCGTAGCGCGGCACCCCGGCGACGCGCGGCGTGATGACGAAGGGCGGGTTGCTCACCACGAGGTCGAACCTCTCGCCCGCCACCGGCTCCAGCAGGTCGCCGCGGCGCAGCTCGAGGGTGCGCCCGGCGAACGGCCCGCCGTCGGCCGCGGCGTTGAGCGCGGCGTTGAAGGCCGCGAAGGCCAGCGCGCGGGCCGAGACGTCGGTGCCCAGCACGGACGTCGCGTGCCGGGCGGCGTGGAAGGCCTGCACGCCGCAGCCGGTGCCGAGGTCGAGCACGCGGCCGACCGGGGTGCGCGGCGTCCACTGTGCGAGCGTGGTGGAGGCGCCACCCGCGCCCAGGACGTGGTCGGGCGCGAGCGGTCCGCCGGTCGCCAGCTCGCCGAGGTCGGAGGCGAGCCACCAGCCCGCGTCGTCGGCCGCGTAGGGGCGGACGTCGACGAGCGCGCGCACGTCGTCGTCGCGGCCCTCGCCGGTGGCCTCGACCAGGTGGGCGGCGCGGGCGGCCGCCAGGCCGAGGCGC
>NZ_BAAGXY010000147.1:0-3679 GCF_054779595.1 Angustibacter peucedani | reverse complement strand
CCCAGGCCCGCGTGGCGCGCACGCGCCCGCCCGCCGGCACGCCGACGAGGAGCAGCGCGAGGGACGACGGCAGCTGCAGCGCGGCCCCGGCCGCCTGCACGACCCGGGCGGCGACGAGCGCGTCGAGCGTCGGGGCGAGGGCGCAGGCGAGCGAGGCGAGCGTGAAGAGCGCGGTGCCCGCGAGGAAGGTCCGGCGGTGGCCGTAGCGGTCGCCGGCGCGGCCCGCGACCACGAGCAGCGCACCGAGCGTGACGGCGTACGCGTTCAGCACCCACGAGACGTGCGCGAGCGTGCTGCCGGCGAACGAGCGGCCGACGTCGTCGAGCGCGACGTTGACGATCCACAGGTCGAGGTTGGTCATGAAGACCGCGAGCGCGACGACGGGGAAGACGCGGCGCGAGGTCGGTCGGTTTGATTCTCGGATCGTCATGCCGGTGAAAGTAGCGCGGGTTGGTTTGATGTGCAAACCTTGGCGGGTGGACCGACTCGCCGACCTGCCCGGCCGCCCGTGCTCGGCCGCCGCGGCGCTCGACGTCGTGGGCGACCGCTGGGCCCTGCTCGTGGTGCGCGAGCTGATGTTCGGCAACCACCGGTTCACCGACCTGGTGCGCAACACCGGAGCGCCGCGCGACCGGCTGGCGGCCCGGCTCAAGGACCTCGTCGAGGCCGGCGTCGTCGAGAAGCGGCAGTACCAGCAGGCGCCGCCCCGCTCGGAGTACCACCTGACCCGGGCCGGCCGCGACCTCGCGCCGGTGCTGCAGGCGCTGCTCGCGTGGGGCGACCGCTGGGCCGTCGACGAGCCCCCGATGCAGCTGCGCCACCACGACCACGAGCTGCACATGCACCAGGTGTGCGACGTGTGCGGCGAGCGGGTGCGCCGGGCCGACGTCACGCGCGAGGTGCGCGTCGAGGGCTGGGACGAGGCCGGGCCGGTGGCCGCGGGCTGAGCGCCCGTAGGCTGCCGCGGTGACCCGCGTGCTCTGCCTCGACTTCGGCTCGACCTTCACCAAGGCCGCCCTGGTCGACACCGACGACGGCGCGCTCGTCGCGACCGCCGCCCACCCCACGACCATCGCGACCGACGTGCTCGACGGGTATCACGCGATCCGTGGAACCCTTGCGGCAGAACGTGTCGACGACGTCATCGCGTGCTCCAGCGCCGGCGGAGGCCTGCGCCTCGCCGTGGTGGGATACGAGCGGGTCGTGACGGCCGAGGCCGGGCACCGCGTCGGGCTGTCCGCCGGCGCCAAGGTCGTGCACGTCGCCTCGGGCGAGCTGACCCCGGACGACGTCACCGCGTTGCGCGAGAGCCGGCCCGACGTCGTCCTGCTGGTGGGTGGCACCGACGGCGGCAACGCAGACGTGCTGCGGCACAACGCTCGTCGGCTCGGCATCGGTCGCGTGCCCGCGCCGGTCGTGCTCGCCGGCAACGCCGACGCGGCGGCCGAGGCCGAGCACGAGCTGGTCTCGCGCGGACGCCGGGTCGTCGTCACGCCGAACGTGCTGCCGCGCATCGGGGTGCTCGAGCCCGAGCCGGCGCGGGCCGCGATCCGCGAGGTCTTCATCCAGCACGTCATCGGAGGCAAGGGGCTGTCGAGGGGTCCGGCGTTCGCGTCGATGGCGCGCGCCGCGACCCCGGACGCGGTGCTGGCCGGGGTCGGCGTCCTGGCCGACGGCGGACCCGGCGTCCCGGGCGCAGGTGACGTCGTCGTCGTGGACGTCGGCGGCGCCACCACCGACGTGTACTCCGCGCTGGCGCCCGAGGGCGAGGACGCCACGCTGCGCAAGGACGTCGTCGCGACGATGTGGCACGCGCGCACGGTCGAGGGCGACCTGGGCATGCGCTGGAACGCCACCGGGGTCGTGGCCGCGGCGCGCGCCGAGCACCTGGACGTCGACGACCGCCTCGCCGCGTACGCCGAGACGGTGCAGGCCGACCCCGCCTACCTGCCCGACGTCCCGGACGACGACGCGCGGCTCGCGCAGCTCGCGGTCACGGTCGCGCTGCGCCGGCACGGGCGCCCGGCCAACCCGTCGGCGTCGCCCCGCCCGCTCAAGGAGGTCGAGCTGGTCGTCGGGTCCGGCGGCGTGCTGCGCCACCACGGCGACGCCGTGCGCGCGCAGGTGCTGGGTCCGGCGGTCACCGACCACGGCGGCGGGTGGCGGGTGCCCGAGCGGGCGCGGCTCGCGGTCGACGAGCGGTACGTGCTGTTCGCGGCGGGCCTGCTCGCCGCCGACGCCCCGACGGCGGCCGCCCGCCTGGTCGGCCACGCGCTGCGCGAGGTGCCGGGCCCGCGCGGGTAGGACAGGATGGGCCGGTGAGCCGCGAACCGGGCAGTGAGGCGGTGCCGCGGCCGGTCGCGGTCGCGGCCGCGTGGTCGTGGCGCCTGCTGGTGGTCCTCGGCGTCCTCTACGTGCTGGTGCGGCTGCTCGCGACGTTCGTCGTCCTCGTCGCCCCGGTGCTGATCGCGGTGCTCCTCGTGGCTCTCGTGAAGCCGCTCACCGACGCGATGGAGAAGGGCCGGATGCCGCGCGGGGCGGCCGCCCTCACCACGGTGATCGCCGTGCTGGCCGTCGTCGCCGGCCTCGTCACGCTGGTGGGCACCCAGGTGGCGAACGGGTTCCCCGAGCTGCAGCGCCAGGCCGAGGCCGGCCTCGGCGAGGTGCGCCACTGGTTCGCCGGACCGCCCCTGCACCTCACGACCGACCAGCTGGCCTCCTACCTGACCCAGCTGCGCGACAGCATCACGGGCAGCCGCGACCAGCTGGTGAACGGCGCGCTGGCGGCCACGACCACGGCCGGGCACGTCGTGGCCGGCGTGTTCATCGCGCTCTTCTCGACATACTTCTTCCTGGCGCAGGGCGACGCGATCTGGTCGTGGCTGGTGCGCCTGCTCCCGCGCGCGGCTCAGGAGCCGGTGGACGACGCCGGGCGCAAGGGGTGGGTGACCCTCACGTCGTTCGTGCGGGCGACCGTGCTGGTGGCGCTCACCGACGCGCTCGGCATCGGGATCGGCGCCGCGCTGCTCGGCGTCCCGCTGGCCGTGCCGCTGGGGGTGCTCGTCTTCCTCGGGGCGTTCGTGCCCGTGGTGGGTGCGCTGCTGTCGGGGTCGGTCGCCGTCCTCATCGCGCTCGTCGCCGTCGGTCCGGTCAAGGCGCTGATCATGCTGGGCGTCGTGGTCGGGGTGCAGCAGCTCGAAGCCCATGTGCTGCAGCCGTTCCTGCTGGGTCGAGCGGTGCGCGTGCACCCGCTGGCCGTGATCCTCGGCATCGCCGCGGGGGCGCTCGTGGCGGGGATCCTGGGCGCGCTGTTCGCCGTGCCGCTGATCGCGACCCTCAACACGATGGTGCTCTCGCTCACCGGCCGCAGCCGCCACGACGAACGCCTGCAGGAGGCCGAGCGCGGCGAGGGCGTGGGCGACGACGAGCCGGCGCCGGCCGACGCCGAGGGCACCGAGCGGCCTGTGGACGACGGGAGCGGGCCGGGCCGCTGACCCGGCAGGATGGTCGGACGGCGTGGGGCCGACCGGACCGGAGGGCCCGCATGCCGCTCGACCCCACCCTGCTGCCGGGCTGGCCGGTGCCGGCGGCCGAACGCCTCGCCTGGGCCGCCCGGCTGCGCGCGGCCGGCGACGAGGCCGGCGGCATCGGGCGGCAGCTGGCGCACCAGGTCGAGGCG